>DASYUT010000123.1 GCA_036000965.1 Actinomycetes bacterium | reverse complement strand
GGGGAAGGCGGTGAACCAGCCCTGCATGTACTGGCGGGCCTGCTCGGTGGTCCGCATTGGCTCCGGCAGCGTGAGATCGGTCCAGGTGAAGTCGTCGGAAAACAGGCCCACGAACCCATCCACGTCGTGGCCATCCCGAGCCGCGATGCCCTGCTGGTCGATCCGCTCGACGGCTTCGCGCGTCATCGCCTGCCCCCCTCGCCCGATGAGCTTGAATCGCTAACCTACGCCGCTTCCCCAGCGTGTCAAGCCCAGGCCACTCGAACGAGGTCCAGATGTCCGGTGGTGCGTGCTTCGCAGGGTCCGGCGAAGGCGACGTAAGCGTCTGCGGTTGGGGGTGTTGCTGCTCAGGTGGAGCGCTAACCGGTCGATAGGAGGGACGACGGTTCCGCGATAACGGCAAACCCGGGGAAACCCGGGGACGCAAAGCCACGGGCCTACCTCGCCGACCGGCGCCGCCGGCCGGCGACAGGGCAGCCGGGCTGCCGAACGGAAGGCGCCAGCCTTTCATGAGCGACCGCTCAGGAGGCGCCATGTGCACCACCTACAGGACGCGCGCCGCCCGCCGAGGCTGCACGTCCATGCCACCCGCGACGGCCGTGCCGGCACTGGCGGCGCTGCCAGCCGTACCGCCAGCGTGGGCAGGCCGGGCGACATGAGCGTCCGTACTCGCCTGGCCGTCGCCTTCCTGGCCATCTCCTTGCTCATCCCCTTGGTCGGCCTAGTGGCCGTGCGCCAGCAGTACACGGTCAGCAAGCGCGCGGCCCAGCTCGAGGCCCGCCACGTCGCCGAGCCGATCGCCCACACCATCGCCAACAGCGCCGCGCTGACCAACGGCGCCGCGCTGACCAAGGGCGACCAGCGCCATCTCTACCAGGACGAGAAGCGGCTCCGGCAGTATCTGGATGACCTGCAGCGCGAGCTGCGCCGCCACGTGGAGGTCATCGACTCCCAGCAGCGCGTCCTGGCCGCCGCGAGCCCCGGCAAGGGCGAGGGCGAGGCTGAGGCTCGGCGGGACATCGACGCCGAGGTGGCCGCGACCATCCGCGACGGCCAGCCTCGCACCTTCGTCGAGCGCGACAAAGAGTTCCCGGCCGGCACCCTGCAGGTGGTCATCCCGCTGCGCAGCGCGCAGAGCAGGATCGTGGGCGCGGTGGTGATGGAGTACACCCCGCTGTACCGGGAGCTCCTGGCCGCGGGCGCCGCCACCCGGCGGGCCATCGTCGCCGCCAGCGTCGCGGGGCTGCTGCTGGGGCTGCTGCTCGCCTACGGGCTGGCGCGCGGGCTGGTCAGGGACCTACACCGGCTCGGCCAGGCCGCGGGACGGCTGGGCACGGCCACGAGCACGTCCGCGCCCAGGTGCGCGGCCGCGGGGAGCTGGGGGAGCTGGCCGCCGCGTTCAACGACATGGCCACACGCATCGCCGCCCAGAAGGCGGCGCTGACCGAGGTCGCGATCAGCGACCCGCTGACCGGGCTGCATAACCGGCGCTCGTTCGAGGTGCGCCTGGCCGAGGAGGTCGAGCGCACCCGCCGCTCCCAGGTGCCGTTCGCGCTGCTGCTACTCGACCTGGACCACTTCAAGCAGGTCAACGACCGGTTCGGCCACCAGGCCGGCGACCAGGCCCTGCAGGCGGTTGCCTCGGTCCTTGAGCAGCAGCTGCGCGCGGTGGACCTGCCCGCCCGGATCGGCGGGAGGAGTTCGCCGTGCTGCTCCCCGACACGGCCGGGCAGGGCGCGCTGGACACGGCTGAGCGGCTCCGTGCAGCGATCGCAACCCGGCCGATCGCCCACGAGGGGGCCACGATCGCCGTGACCGCCAGCATCGGTGTGGCCTGTTGCTCGGCCCACGCTGACACCAGCGAGGGGCTGCTGCGGGTCGCCGACCTGGCCCTCTACCAGGCCAAACGGGCCGGCCGCAACCGCACCCACGGCGCCGCGGACGTAACGCCTCTGCACGATCGGGTTTAGAGCCAATGCCGCTGCATCAAGGAACGGAGACAACCCGCTGAGCCACCCCGCCCACGGTGGCCGTGCCCGGTCCCGGGTCAGGTCTCGCGGCGGGAGGTCAGCCAGGCACCCGCGAGCACCAGCGCGGTGCCGAGCAGCGCCGCCGGCGCCACCCGCTCGCCGAGGAAGATGACGCCAAGCGCGATCGCCACGACCGGGATGAAGTAGGTGGCAACAGCGCCGCGTGGGCCGCCGACCCGCCCCACCAGCGTCGTCATGAGGACGAAGGCGAGCCCGGTCCCAAGGACCCCAAGCGGCAGCATCGCCAGCACCGGCCCCCACCCCAGGCGCGAGCCGGGCAGGCTCCACAGCCCGAACGGCACCAGCAGCACCAGGGCGACCAGCTGGGCGCGCAGCAGCACCGGCAGGGCGCCGTAGCGCTGCTGCAGCGGCACCGCCACGTTGACCGCAAGGCCGTAGCACACCACCGCGAGCACCACCAGGCCGGCGCCGAGCGTGGTGGCCCGCGAGCCCTGCACCTGGGGCCAGGAGATCGCGATGACGCCGGCGAAGCCGACGGCCAGCCCGAGCGTCTGGGTACGGGCGAGTGGGCGGCGCAGCAGCAGCACCGCCCAGGCGGCGCCGAACAGCGGGACCGCGCCGTTGAGCATGCCGGCCACCGAGGAGTCGATCCACTGCTGCGCGACCGGGAACAGCAGCAGCGGCACGGCCATCCAGATCAGCCCGAGGAACGCCACCCGCGGCAGGTCCTGGCGGTCGATCCCGCGGCGCGCGGCCGGGACCAGCGCGAGCGCGACCGCCCCGAGCCCGACGCGCGCAAGGGCGATGGCGCCGGGCCGGAACGCCTGCAGCGCGATGTCGATGAACAGGAACGACGACCCCCAGATCACCGCAACGCCCGAAAGCAGCAGCCACTCCCCGACCCCGAATGCCCCGGAGCGGCTACCGCTCCCGGCCTGGAGCAGCCGCCCGCGCGCGGTCGCTGGGGGTCGGTCGCTTCTCACTCTACGCATCGGTCGTTTCTCGCTCTACGCATCGGAGCGCTCCTCAGAGTGCGGCGGCCGCGGCCGCGCCCGGTCCGGCCGCGCCCGGTCCGGCTTCGCTCGGTCCGGCTTCGCTCGGTCCGGCCGCGCCCGGTCCGGGCCGCCGGTGTGCCGGACCTGGGCCACGGCCAGGACGCGGGCGGCCAGGGCGCCCGCACCGAAGCCGTTGTCGATGTTCACCACGCTGACCCCGACCGCGCACGAGTTGAGCATCCCAAGCAGGGCGGCCAGGCCGTCGAAGGCGGCGCCGTACCCGACGCTGGTCGGCACCGCGACCACCGGCGCCCCGACCAGCCCGGCCACCAGCGAGGGGAGCGCCCCCTCCATCCCGGCCACGACCACCAGCACGTCCGCGCGCTGGACCCGCTCGACCTCGGCGAACAGGCGGTGCGGCCCGGCCACCCCGACGTCGACCAGCCGGTCGACCGTGCAGCCGAACGCCTCGGCGGTCACCCACGCCTCCTCGGCCACGGGCAGGTCGCTGGTGCCGGCGCACACCACCGCGACCGTACCTGGCGGGCCGGTGGGCGAGCGGCGCAGCACGAGCAGGCCGGAGCGCGGGTGCCACTCGGTGCCGGGGTGGGCGGCCAGCACGGCCTCGGCGTGGTCCTGGCCGGCCTTGGTGACCAGCACCGGCGCGCCGCCGCCAGCGAGCAGGGCGGTGGTCACCGCGGCCAGCTCGGCTGGCGTCTTGCCGCGGCCGTAGACGACCTCGGGGCCGAGGCCGCGCACGGCCCGGTGGTGGTCGACGCGGGCGAAGCCGAGGTCCTCGAACGGCATCCTGGCCAGGCGGGCCTCGGCCTCCCGGACCGGGAGCTCGCCGTGGGCCACCGCCTCGAGCAACAGGTGGAGCTGGGGGTCGACCACGCCGAGACTGTACACCGGGCGGTGCCGGCGGCCGCGGGACACGGGTTACCATGGCCGCATGCCCGCGCTCACCATGCGGCTGCGCTCCGCCTCCCCGGAGCTGCTCGCGCTGCCCTGGACCAGACCGCTCGAGACCTGGTCGCCCGAGGAGGTCGCCTTCCGCCCCCTCCCGGTCGGGCCGAGCCGGCACCTGGTGCGCTTCGTGGAGGCCGACGGCGTGCTGTACGCGCTCAAGGAGCTGCCCACCCGGGTCGCGAACAAGGAGTACCGGGTGCTCCGCGACCTCGAGGCGCGCGAACTGCCCGCGGTGCGCGCCCTCGGGCTGGTCGAGCAGCCCGAGTCCGGCAACGGGATCCTCATCACCCGCTACCTCGAGCACTCCTGGCAGTACCGGCGCCTGTTCCAGCGCCTCCCCCAGGGACGCAGCAAACACCGCGAGCGGCTGCTCGACGCCATGGCCAGCCTGGTCGTGGACCTGCACCGCAGCGGGGTGTTCTGGGGCGACTGCTCGCTCGGCAACACCCTGTTCGCCAGGGACGGCCAGCTCCTGCAAGCGTTCCTGGTCGACGCCGAGACGAGCGAGATCCACCCGAGCCTGTCGGACGGGCAGCGTCACCTGGACCTCGGCATCCTGGTCGAGAACCTCGCCGGGGACCTGGTCGACGTCAGCCTCGGGCTGGGCCGGGCCGACGAGGTCGAGGAGGCGTTCGCCGCGGCCGAGAGCGTGGCCGCCCGCTACGAGCAGCTGTGGGACGAGCTCTCCCGCGAGGAGACGTTCGGGCCGGACGAGCGCTACAAGGTCGAGGCGCGGGTCCGCCGGCTCAACGAGCTCGGCTTCGCCGTGGACGAGCTGGCCCTCGAGCCGGCCACACCCGACCGCAGCACCCTGCGGCTCAAGGTGGCCGTGGCCAACCGGCGCTTCCACGCCAACGAGCTCCGCAAGCTCACCGGGCTCGACGTCGGCGAGGGGCAGGCCACGGTGCTGCTCAACGACGTGCGTGCCTACCAGAGCCGGCTCGACCACGAGCGGCCCGGGTCGGCACCCGACGACACCGCCGGCCTGCGCTGGCTCACCGAGGTCTTCCGGCCTCAGGCGGCCAGGGCGGCCGCCGCGGTCGGCCCGGCCGCCGACCCGGTGCAGGCCTACTGCGACCTGCTGGAGGTCCGCTGGTTGCTCAGCGAGGAGGCCGGCCACGACGTGGGCGACAAGGTCGCCCTCAAGGCGCTGTCGTCCAGGCAGGCCCCGTCGGGCGCGGCCGCCCAGCTGGTGGTGGCCGAGCCGCCGACCGGCACCTTCCCCCCGGTCGGGTCCTGACTGCCCCACCCGGGCGCCGGCCGCTCAAGAACCCGTCTGGGCCCGCCCTGCCGGGGGATGGTCGCCGGCTGCCGGGCCCAGGTCGCCGGTGACGTAGCGTTGCAGGGTGGGGCCGATGGCGGCCACCACCACGGGCGGCGGCGCCGAGGCGAGCGGCTCGATCCTGATGATGTAGCGGGCGATCGCGAGGCCCATGAGCTGAGAGGCGACCAGGCTCGCCCTGAGGTGGCCGTCGGGCATGCCGAGCTGGTCGGTGATGCGCCTGAACAGCGCATGGGCGAGGAACTCGCGCAGCATGGTGGCGGCCTTCTCGCTCGAGACGGCCGAGCGGATCAAAGCGATGAACGGGTGCTGGTTGGCGGTCTGGTCCCAGACGGACACGAACGTGGCGGCAATGCGCTCGCCGATGTGCTCCCGGTCGCCGGCGAGCAGCCGGGCGACGAGCTCGGTGGGGTCGACGGGCAGCTCCATGGTCGTCACGAACAGCTGCTCCTTGCTGCCGAAGTAGTGGTGCACGAGCGCCGGGTCGACCCCGGCGGCCTCGGCCACCGCGCGGATGGTGGCGGCGTCGTAGCCGCGCTCGGCAAAGGCGCGCCGGGCCGCGTCGAGGATGGCGTCGCGGGTGCCGCTGTCACCCGGGCGCCTGCCGGTGCGCGCCATCAGGCCGCGGCCCCGGCCGCCAGCGCCACGAAGGTCTCCTCGAAGGTGGCCGGCACCAGGTCCAGCCCGGCCTGGACCCCGCTGGCGCGCAGCGCCCCGGCCACCCGCTCCCGGTCCGTGCCGGGCACGCGCAGGGAGCGGCCGACGAGCGCCACCGGCAGCCCGGCCTCCTCCAGGGCCACGAACGCGTCCTCCCAGCGCGGTGTGGCCACCCGCACGGTGCTCGCGTCGCCCATGATGGCGGCCATGGTGCCCTGCGCGGCCACGCGCCCGCCGGCCAGCACCACCAGCCGGTCGCACTGCTCGGCCTCGCTCATGTAATGGGTGGTGACCAGCGCCCCGGCACCCGCCTCGGCCGCGGCCCGGATCGTGTCCCAGAGGTGGGTCCGCCCGAGCGGGTCGACCCCGGAGGTCGGCTCGTCGAGCACGAGCAGGTCCGGGCGGTGGGCGAGCGCGGCCGCGAACGCCACCCGGCGGCGGAGCCCGAGCGGCAGGTCCCCGACCAGCTCGCCGGCGACCGCCGCGACGTCCCGGTCCAAGTCGGTGTCGGCCGACCCCGGCGGCGCGGTCGCGCGGTCGCGGCCGGCCGGTGCCACGCCGAACGCGCGCGCCGAGAAGGCCAGGTTCTCGGCCACGGTCAGGTCGTCGTAGAGCCCGAGCCCCTGGGGCACGTAGCCCAGCCGGGCGCGGGTCTCCCTCGACGGCGCCCGGCCGAACAGGCGGACCTCCCCGGAGGTGGGCCGCAGCAGCCCGAGGATGCAGCGGATGAGCGTGGTCTTGCCGGCGCCGTTGGCGCCGAGCAGGCCGACCACCTCGCCCGGCTCGACGGCCAGGCTGACCCGGTCCACGGCCGTGAGCGACCCGAACCGGTGCGTCACCTCGGTCACCCGCACCAGCGTCATGCCGCCGCCTCCTTGTCCCGGGCGGCCCGCTCGCGCGCGGCGAGCGCGGCCACGATGACCGCGTCCTCCAGGTCGGGGGCCACCGGTGAGGCGCCCGGGACCGTGGACCCGTCCGGCGACCAGACCCGCCAGCGGGCGCCACGCCGCCACGCGGTCCCGCGGTCGGGCCGGGCCGGCGCGTCGAGCACGGCACCCGGGATGCCGGCGACGACCGCCTCGGGCGTGCCGGCCACCAGCGGCCGGCCCTGGTCGAGGACGAGCACCGAGCCGGTGCGCTCGGCCTCGTCGAGGTAGCTGGTGGCCACCACCACCGCCGCGCCCGTGGCCGCCGCGTGGGCCACCAGCCGCCACAGCTCGGCCCGGCTCACCGGGTCGACGCCCGTGGTCGGCTCGTCGAGCACGAGCAGCCGCGGCTCGTGCAGCATGGCCATGGCCAGGGCGAGCTTCTGCCGCATCCCGCCCGAGAGCTGGCCGCCGAGCCGGTCCCGGGCGCCGGGCAGCCCGGTGCGGTCCAGCAGCCGGCCGGCCCGCTCGGAGAGCGCGCTGCCGCGCAGGCCGTACGCGGCCCCGGCGAACGCGAGGTTCTCGTCCACCGTGAGGTCGCGGTACACGCCCGGGCCGGCCGACACGTAGCCGATCCGCCGCGCCGGGGGCCGCCGCACGGTCCCGGACGCCGGGCGCACGGCACCGGCCAGCGCCCGCAGCACGGTGGTCTTGCCGGCCCCGTCCCCGCCGACGATCCCGGCCACCTCGCCCGGGGCGACCTCGAGGGTGACCCCGGCCACCGCGGTGCGCCCGTGGTAGGCGACCACCAGGTCCTCGACCCCGAACCGGACCCTGGGCCTGGGCTCCGCCTGCCCGGGACCGCCCGACCCGGGACCGCCCGACCCGGGACCGCC
>DASYUT010000122.1 GCA_036000965.1 Actinomycetes bacterium | reverse complement strand
TGGCAAGCCGGCTCGACCGGGCGTCCGCGACCTATCGCGCCAACCGGAGCGCGAATCTGAACTTGCTCGAGGAGATCTCCGAGCAGCTCGCGCAGAGCAGGGCGGGTGGCGGCGAGCGCTATGTCGCCCGCCACCGGAAGCGGGGCAAGCTGCTCGCCAGGGAGCGGGTGGAGCTGCTGCTGGACCAGGACGCGCCGTTCCTGGAGCTGTCGCCCCTGGCCGCCTGGGGCACTGACTTCCACGTCGGCGCCAGCGGCGTCACCGGCATCGGCGTGGTCTGCGGTGTCGAGTGCGTGATCGTCGCCAACGACCCGACCATCCGGGGCGGCGCCACCAACCCGTTCGGCCTCAAGAAGACGCTGCGGGCGATGGAGATCGCCGAGCACAACCGGCTCCCGCTGCTGCAGCTCATCGAGTCTGGCGGCGCCGACCTGCCGACCCAGGCGCAGATTTTCATTCCCGGCGGGGCGGTGTTCCGCAACCTCACGCGCCTGTCGCGCGCCGGCATCCCCACGATCGCGCTGGTCTTCGGCAACTCGACCGCCGGCGGCGCCTACGTGCCGGGCATGTCGGACCACACCATCATGGTCGCCGGCCGGGCCAAGGTGTTCCTTGGCGGCCCGCCGCTGGTCAAGGTCGCCATCGGCGAGGAGGCCGACGAGGAGGAGCTGGGCGGCGCCGAGATGCACGCCCGCACCTCGGGCTTGGCGGATCTGCTCGCCGTCGACGAGCGCGACTGCATCCGCCTCGGGCGCCAGGTGGTCCGCGATCTCAACTGGCGCAAGCTCGGCCCGGGGCCAACCGGACGCGCCGACGAGCCGCGCTGCGACCCCGAGGAGCTGCTGGGCCTTGCGCCCGTCGACCTGAAGCAGCCGGCCGACGTGCGCGAGATCCTCGCCCGGGTGGTGGACGGCTCCCGGTTCGACGAGTTCAAGCCGCTGTACGGCGCCAACCTGGTGACCGGCTGGGCGTCAATCCACGGCTTCCCTGTGGGCGTGGTCGCCAACGCCCAGGGCGTGCTGTTCAGCGAGGAGTCCAACAAGGCGGCGCACTTCATCCAGCTCGCCAACAAGGCAGACCTGCCGCTGGTCTTCTTGCAGAACACCACCGGCTACATGGTCGGCAAGCGTTACGAGCAGCAGGGGATCATCAAGGACGGCGCCAAGATGATCAACGCGGTCTCCAATTCCACGGTCCCGCACCTGACGGTAATCTTCGGCGCCTCCTACGGGGCGGGCGGCTACGGCATGGCCGGCCGCGCCTACGAGCCGCGCTTCCTGTTCACCT
Source organism: Actinomycetes bacterium (assembly GCA_036000965.1). NCBI lineage: Bacteria > Bacillati > Actinomycetota > Actinomycetes > Actinomycetes bacterium. Next base: position 25,495 of record DASYUT010000122.1, on the reverse strand, counting down.
GGCCGGCGAGCAAGACCGCGGTGATGGGCCCGGAGCAGCTCGCCGGGGTCATGTCGATCCTGGCGCGCCAGTCGGCGGAGGCGGCCGGCCGGCCCTTCGACGAGGCCGCCGACCAGGCCATGCGCCAGGCGGTCGAGGGGCAGATCGAGGCGGAGTCGCGGGCGCTGTTCAACACCGGGCTGCTCTACGACGACGGCGTGATCGACCCGCGCGACACCCGTACGGTGCTCGGCATCGCGCTGTCGGCCTGCCACTCGGGGGAGGTGAAGGGCACGGACGGGTTCGGGGTGTTCCGGATGTGATCGAGCGGCTGCTGGTCGCCAACCGGGGCGAGGTCGCCAGCCGGGTGATGCGGACCTGCCGGGCGATGGGCATCGCCACGGTCGCGGTGTTCTCCGACCCCGACGCGGGCGCGCCGTTCGTTGCCGAGGCCGACGAGGCGGTGCCCCTCGGGGGCGCCGCCCCGGCCGACTCGTACCTCCGGGCCGACGCGATCCTCGACGCGGCCGAGCGGACCGGGGCCCAGGGGGTCCACCCCGGCTATGGCTTCCTGGCCGAGAACGCCGACTTCGCCCGCGCCTGCCGCAAGCGCGGCCTGGTGTTCGTCGGGCCGCCGCCCGAGGCGATCGCCGCCATGGGCGACAAGCGTGAGGCCCGGCGGCTGGCGACCGCGGCGGGGATCCCGGTGGCGCCCGGCGCCGACGCGACCGGGCTGGACCGGGGGGCGCTGCTCGCGGCCGCCGAGACGGTCGGCTGGCCGCTCATGGTCAAGGCGGCCCTGGGCGGAGGCGGGGTCGGCATGCGCGTGGTCCGGGACCCGGGCGAGCTGCCCGGCGCGGTGGCCGCCACCCACCGGCAGGCGGCCACGGCCTTCGGCAGCGACGCCGTGCTGCTGGAACGCTACGTGGAGGCGGCCAGGCACGTCGAGATCCAGGTCCTCGGCGACGCCCACGGCCGGGTGGTGCACCTGTTCGAGCGGGAGTGCTCGGTCCAGCGCCGGCACCAGAAGCTGGTCGAGGAGGCGCCGTCCCGGGCGGTCGACGCCGGCCTGCGGCGCCGGCTCGGCGAGGCGGCGGTCGCCCTCGCCCAGGCGGTCGGCTACGTCGGCGCGGGCACGGTGGAGTTCCTGCTCACCCCCGCCGGCGAGCTGCTGTTCCTGGAGATGAACACCCGCCTGCAGGTCGAGCACCCGGTGACCGAGGCCGTCACCGGCCTCGACCTGGTCCGCCTCCAGCTCCTGGTGGCCGAGGGTGCGCCCCTGCCCGAGGAGGTCGTCGGCGCCCGCATGGCCGGCCATGCCATCGAGGCGCGGCTCTACGCGGAGGACCCCGTGCGCGGCTTCTTGCCCACCGCTGGCATGCTGCACCGCTTCCGCATCGAGGAGCGGCCGGGCCTGCGGGTCGACGCCGGGGTGGCCGACGGGTCGGTGGTCGGGGTCCACTACGACCCGCTGCTGGCCAAGGTGATCGCCCACGCCCACACCCGCCGGGAGGCGGCCGGGCTGCTCGCCGCCGCCCTGGCCGGCGCCCGCCTGCACGGCCCGGCCACCAACCGGGAGCTGCTGGTCGGCGTGCTGCGCCACCCGGCGTTCCTGGCCGGCGACGTCGACACCGGGTTCCTCGACCGGCACCCGCCCGCCGGGCGCCTCCACGCCGTGGCCGCCGCGCTGGCCGCCCAGGCCGGGCGGGTGGCCGCCGCGACCATCCACCCAGGCATCCCACCCGGGTGGCGCAACAACCCCTCGCAGCCGCAGCATGTGGTGTTCGAGGGGGCCGCCGGGGCGGTCTCGGTCGGCTACCAGCTCGGCCGGTCCGGGTTCGAGCTCGCCGTCGACGGCGAGTCCCTCCGCGGGGTCCGGGTCCGGTCGTGCCGGCCCGACCTGGTCGACCTGGAGGCCGGTGGGGTGCGGCGCCGCTTCGAGGTCCACCGGGTCGGCGACCTCCACTTCGTCGACAGCGCGCTCGGACATGCCACGCTGCGGGAGCGCCCGCGGTTCGGGGAGCCGGCCGAGCCCCGGCCGGCCGGGTCGCTCGAGTCCCCGCTGCCGGGGGTCGTCCGCAGGGTCGCCGCCGCCCCCGGGGACCTCGTGCCGGCCGGCGCGGTCCTGGTGGTGGTCGAGGCGATGAAGACCGAGCACCACGTCGCCGCCCCGCGCGCTGGCCGGGTCCGCGAGGTCCTGGTCGCCGAGGGCCAGGAGGTCGACGCCGGCATGGTCCTCGCCGTGCTCGACGAGGAGGGCGCCCCGCCCCCCGGTGGGGCCTCGACCGCGTCAGGCGGTGCCGGCGATGGCCGAGTCAGGCTGGCGCCCGGGAAGGAGCGATGACCGTGGCCGGCGTGCAGGAGATCTGTGCCGACCTGGCCGGCGAGCAAGCCGCGCTCGACGGCCTGGTGGCCGAGCTCGACGACGAGGACTGGGACCGCGCCACCCCCGCCGAAGGCTGGATGGTGCGCGACCAGATCAGCCATCTGGCCTGGTTCGACGGGGCGGCCCGGCTGGCCGTCAACGACCACGAGGCGCTGGCTGCCGCGGTCGCCGGGGTGACCAGCACCGACGAGCTCATGGCCATCCACCTCCGCAAGGGCCGCGGGCTCAACCCGGCCGAGCTGCTGGCCTGGTGGCGGGGGGAGGGAGCGGCTCTGCTCGACACCGTGGCCGGGCTCCACGCCAAGGACCGCATCCCCTGGTTCGGCGTGACCATGAGCGCCCCGTCGTTCGTGACCGCCCGGCTGATGGAGACCTGGGCCCACGGCCAGGACGTGGTCGACGGCCTCGGCGTGCAGCGGGTGCCGACCGCCCGGCTGCGGCACGTCGCCCACCTCGGCGTCCTCGCCCGGCCCTGGTCATACGCGACCCGTGGCCTCGATCCGCCCCGCGACGGGGTGTTCATCGACCTCGGCGCACCCGGCGGCGGCCGCTGGACCTGGGGCGACGAGCGCTGGCCGGACCGGGTGCGTGGCACGGCGCTCGACTTCTGCCTGGTCGTCTGCCAGCGCCGCCACGTGGCCGACACCGGCCTCGAGGTGGAGGGGGAGTCGGCCGTCGGGTGGATGGCGATCGCGCAGGTCTTCAACGGGCCGCCCGGAGCCGGCCGGCGTCCCGGCCAGTTCCCGCGGGACGGGGCGAGCAGCACAGGAGGCTGACATGGACTTCCAGGAGACGACCGAGCGGGCGATGCTGCGCGAGGCGGTCGGCAAGATCGCCGCCGACTTCGGCCACGACTACTTCGCGGCCAAGGTCAAGGCCGGCGAGCACACCACCGAGCTGTGGCAGGCGGTCGGCCGGGGCGGCTACCTGGGCGTGAACGTGCCCGAGGCGTACGGCGGCGGCGGCATGGGCATCGCCGAGCTGGCCGTGGTGGCCGAGGAGCTCGGCGCCCACGGCTGCCCGCTCATGCTGCTGATGGTCTCGCCGGCCATCTGCGCCACGATCATCGCCAGGTACGGCACGGACGCCCAGCGCGACCGCTGGCTGCCGGGCCTGGCCAGCGGCGAGCTGAAGCTGTCGTTCGCGATCACCGAGCCGGACGCCGGGTCCAACTCCCACCGGCTGGCGACCGTCGCGGCCCGCCACGGCGACCGCTGGCGGCTCCGTGGCACCAAGTACTACATCTCCGGGGTCGACGAGGCGGACGCGGTCCTGGTGGTGACCAGGACCGGCACGGACGAGGCGACCGGCCGGGGCCGGCTGTCGCTGTTCCTGGTGGACGCCGACGCGGCCGGGCTCGAGCGCACCCTCATCCCGCTCGAGATCGCCGCCCCGGAGAAGCAGTTCACCCTGTTCTTCGACGACGTGGAGGTGGACGCCGACCGGCTCCTCGGCACCGAGGGCGACGGGCTGCGCCAGGTGTTCCTGGGCCTGAACCCCGAGCGCATCATCGGCGCGGCCGGCATCAACGGCATCGCCCGCTACGCCCTTGGCAAGGCCGCCGCCTACGCCAACCAGCGGCAGGTCTGGGGCGCGCCGATCGGCGCCCACCAGGGCCTCTCGCACCCGCTGGCGGTCGCCTACATCAACGTCGAGCTCGCGCGCCTGATGACGCAGAAGGCCGCCTGGGCCCACGACTCGGGGCTGCCCGGCGCCGGGGAGGCCGCCAACATGGCCAAGTACGCCGCTGCCGAGGCCGGGCTGCAGGCGATCGACGCCGCCATCCAGACCCACGGCGGCAACGGCTTCGCGAGCGAGTACGGCCTGGCCGACCTGTGGGGCATGGCCAGGGTGCTGCGCACCGCCCCGGTCAGCCGCGAGATGATCCTCAACTACGTGGCCGAGCACTCCCTCGGCCTGCCCCGGTCGTACTGAGGCCGATCAACCCCAAGTGGAGGACCGCATGGCTACCGAGTACCACGCCCCGGCCGAGCCCGAGGCCGGGCGCCCCCGCTCCCGGCTCGACGCCTACTTCCGCATCTCCGAGCGCGGCTCCACGGTCGACCGCGAGGTCCGCGGCGGCTTCGCCACGTTCTTCACCATGGCCTACATCGTCGTGCTCAACCCGCTGATCCTGGGCGGCGCGGCCGACGTCAGCGGCCGCCGCCTCGACCTGGGCCAGCTCACCACCTCCACGGCCCTCGTCGCCGCGGTGATGACGCTGCTCATGGGCCTGGTCGCGCGGTACCCGTACGCCATCGCGGCCGGGCTCGGGCTCAACGCCGTGGTCGCCTTCCAGCTCGCGAGCCAGATGTCGTGGCCCGCGGCCATGGGCATCGTGGTGCTCGAGGGGCTGCTGATCCTGCTGCTCGTGCTGACCGGCCTGCGGCAGGCGGTGATGGACGTGATCCCGTTGGCTCTCAAGCAGTCGATCGGTGTGGGCATCGGCCTGTTCATCGCGTTCATCGGGTTCGTGGACGCCGGCTTCGTGCGCCGGCTCCCCGACGCCGCCAACACGCCCGTGCCGGTCGGGCTCGGCGTGGGCAACCGGCTGATCGGCTGGCCGACCGTGGTGTTCTGCTTCGGGCTGCTGCTGGTGATGGTGCTCGTCGCGCGCCGGGTGCGTGGCGCGATCCTGCTCGGCATCGTGACCACCACGATCTTCGCGATCATCGTCAACGCGATCGCCGACGTGCCGCCCCGCATCGACGCGGCCGGCAAGGTCACCCCGGGCGGCTGGGCCCTCACGGTGCCGCAGCTGCCGTCCGGGGTGGTGGGCTCCCCCGACTTCGGGCTGCTCGGTGCGTTCAGCCTCGGCGGCGGGTTCGCGCAGGCCGGCATCGTCGTGGCCGCGCTGTTCGTGTTCACCCTGATGCTCAGCGACTTCTTCGACACCATGGGCACGGTCATCGGCGTGGGCGCCCAGGCCGGCCTGCTCGACCGGGAGGGCCGGCTCCCTGGGATCCGGAACGTCCTGCTGGTCGACAGCGCCGCGGCCGCCGCCGGCGGGGCCGCCTCCTGCTCGTCGAACACCACCTACATCGAGTCGGCCGCCGGGGTGGGGGAGGGCGCCCGGACCGGCCTGGCCAGCGTGGTGACCGGGCTGCTGTTCCTGGTGGCGCTGTTCCTCACCCCGCTCGTCGAGGTGGTCCCCTACGAGGCCGCCTCGCCTGCGCTGGTGCTCGTGGGGTTCCTGCTGATGATGCAGGTGCGGGAGATCCCCTGGACCGAGCTGGACCTGGCCATCCCCGCGTTCCTCACCATCGTGCTGATGCCGTTCAGCTTCTCGATCACCAACGGCATCGGCGCCGGCTTCATCGCCTACGTCGTGATCAAGGCGGCCAGGGGCCGGTGGCGCGAGCCCGGCCTGCTCCTCTGGGTGATCGCGGCCCTGTTCGTCGTCTACTTCGCGATCGATCCGGTCCAGCGGCTCCTCGGGGTCTCGTAGCCTGAGACAAGGGGTGGCACATGCAGACCGACCAGCCGACCGCCTCGCCCCGCTTCCGCTTGGATCCGGCGGACATGGAGCGGCTGCGGCAGGCCATCGCCGCCCGGCCGGACGCTGCCGAGCTGCCCGGAGTGGACCTCGGCCGCGTCGAAGCCGGCCCCGACGCGCTCGACGCCCTGCCCGGGCTCCTCCGCGACCTGGCCCCCGGCGGGTCGCGGGAGATCCTGCTCATCCAGGACCGGCGACGGTTCGCCCGCGACGGCGCCGACCTCAAGCCGATGGTCCACGACCAGCTCAGGAGGGCCGGCTTCGCGGTGGAGGTGCTCGAGCTCGGCGACCGGAACGGCTCCATGCACTCGGACTTCGCCGAGGTCGACCAGGTACGCGTGCGTCTCCGCCCGGACCGGACCGCGCTGGCCCTCGGCTCCGGCAAGCTCTGCGACGTGACCAAGCACGCCTGTCACACGCATGAGCAGGAGACGGGCGAGCGCATCCCCTTCGTGGAGGTGCAGACGGCCAACTCGGTCGTCGCGTTCAGCTCGGGGATGGCCACGATCACCAAGGACGGGGTCAAGCGGACCTGGCCGTCGCGGCTGCCCGACGCGCTGGTGCTGGACGCGCGCATCCTGCGCGACGCCCCGTTCGAGTACACCCTGGGGGGGATCGGGGACCTCGCGGTGACCGCGGTCTCGTTCGGCGACTGGTACCTCGGTGCCGAGCTCGGGATCACCACCTACACCCCGGCCTCGTTCGACATCCTGGCCGACGTCCGCGACCTGCTGTTCTCACCCGAGCAGGCGGCCGCCTTCGGCGCCCGCAGCCTGGAAGGCATGCAGACGCTGGCCAAGCTGTCGGCACTTGGCGGCCTGGCGATGACGCTGGCCGGGCAGAGTTCGCCCCTGTCAGGGTACGAGCACGTGGTCAGCCACATGCTGGACATGAGCGCCGAGCACCACGGGCGGCCGGTGGGAAGCCACGGCTGCCAGTGCGGCGTCAGCACCATCGTCTGCGCGATCGCCTGGCAGCGGCTGCTTCAGGACCTCCGGCCCGACAAGGTCGACCTCGACGCCTGCTACCCGACGGTTGGGCAGATGGAGCCGCGGGTGCGGGCGACCTTCGACGCGATCGACCCGTCCGGCGCCATGGCCGACGAGTGCTGGACCAGCTACAAGCCCAAGCTTCAGGACTGGCAGAACGCGCGTCCGCGCTTCGAGGCGTTCCTGCGCGACTGGCCCGGGCGGCGAGCCCGGCTCGCGGAGCTGGTCGACACGCCTGAGAAGGTCGTGAGGAGCCTCGCCCGGGCCGGCCACCCGCTCCGCTACGAGGATCTCGGCGTGCCCGACACGCAGGCGCGCTGGGGATTCGAGAACGGGCACCTGATGCGCGGGCGCTTCAGCTCGGCCGACCTGCTCAACTTCCTGGGCTGGCTCGACGGCGCCTTCGTCGACGAGGTGTTCACCCAGTTCCACAGGCTCGTCGACGAGCAGGCCCGGGTCTCCGGCGGACCCTCGGACGCCCCGGCTGGCGGGCCCGCGGGCGCCTCGGCCGGCGGGCCCTCGGGCGCCCCAGCTGGCGGGCCCGCGGGCGCCCCGGCCGGCGGCGACGAGGAAGGCGATGCCGACCAGGGGCCACCCAGCGGGTGACTGCCGTAGAGTTCGCTCAGCCAGGCACCCGCCGCGGCGCGAGGAGGGAGGCGACGTGGACTTCCTGCAGCCGAGAAGCTGGGACGAGGCGCTGGCGGCCAAGGCCGAGCACCCCGAGGCGCAGCCGATCGCGGGCGGCACCGACGTGATGGTGGAGCTGAACTTCGACCGCGGCCGTCCCGAGGCGATCCTCGACCTGACCCGGGTGCCGGAGCTGGCCGAGTGGGGGCGTGACAACGGGTGGCTGCGGGTCGGTGCGGGCGTCACCTACACCCGGGTGATCGCCGAGCTCGCCGGCGACCTGCCCGGCCTGGCCATCGCCTCCCGGACGGTCGGGTCGCCCCAGATCCGCAACCGGGGCACGGTCGGCGGCAACCTGGGCTCGGCCTCGCCGGCCGGTGACGCCCACCCGCCGCTGCTCGCGGCGGGCGCCGAGGTCGAGGCGGCCTCGGTGGGCGGCACCCGGCGCATCCCGGTGGCCGAGTTCTTCGCCGGGCCCAAGCGGCACGTGCTCCGGCCCGACGAGCTGATCGCCGCGTTCCACGTGCCTCCGGCGCCCGGCCCGCAGCAGTTCGCCAAGGTCGGCACCCGCAATGCGATGGTGATCGCGGTCTGCTCGTTCGCGCTCGCGCTGGACCCCGGGCGCCGCACGGTGAGGACCGGGATCGGCTCGGCCGGGCCGACGCCGCTGGCGGCCGGGGAGGCGGAGCGGTTCCTGGAGGGCGTGCTCGCCGACGAGGGCGCGTGGGAGTCGCGCGCACCTGTCGGCGACGCGGCCCTGCGCCGCTTCGGCGAGCTGGCCGGCCGGGCCGCCCAGCCCATCGACGACGTGCGCGGCACCGCTGCCTACCGGGTCCACGCCCTCGCCGTGCTGGCCCGGCGCACGCTCGCCTGGGCCTGGGAGGAGTACGCATCCCAGGACCCGGGGGGGCCACGGTGAGGAGGAGCTGCACATGCGCGTGACCTGCACGGTGAACGGGGAGCCCCGCGACGCCGACGGGGTCTGGGAGGGCGAGAGCCTGCTCTGGGTGCTGCGTGAGCGGCTCGGTCTGCCTGGTTCCAAGAACGCCTGCGAGCAGGGCGAGTGCGGCTCCTGCTCGGTGTACCTGGACGGGACCCTGGTCTGCGCCTGCCTGGTCCTGGCCGGCCAGGCCGAGGGGGCGGAGATCGTGACCGTCGAGGGACTCGCCGAGGGCGACGAGCTCCACCCGGTGCAGGAGGCGTTCGTGGAGGCCGGCGCGGTCCAGTGCGGCTTCTGCACCCCCGGCCTGGTGGTGGCAACCCACGACCTGCTGCGGCGCAACCCCGACCCGCACGACGCGCAGGTCCGCGAGGCCCTGGCCGGCAACCTGTGCCGCTGCACCGGCTACGAGAAGATCCTCGACGCGGTGCGGCTGGCCGCCGAGCGCACGGGAGGGCGCCTGTGAGCCCCACCCCCACGGCGCCCACGGCGCCCACGCTGCCCACCAGGCACCGCCCGGCGCCGCCAACGCCGGTCACCGGCGGGATCGGCGAGAGCCCGCGCCGGCCCGACGGCACCCTGAAGGTCAAGGGGGACTTCGCCTACTCCTCGGACCTGTGGGCCGAGGGGATGCTCTGGGGCGCGACCGTGCGCAGCCCGCACCCGCGGGCCCGGATCCGCTCCGTCGAGGTGGCCGAGGCGCTGGCCACCCCGGGGGTGCTCGCGGTCCTCACCCACGAGGACGTGCCGGGCCGCAAGACCTACGGGCTCGAGATCCCCGACCAGCCGGTGCTGGCCTGGGAGGACGTCCGCTACCAGGGTGAGGCGGTCGCGCTGGTCGCCGCCGACCACCCGGAGACGGCCAGGCGGGCGGCCGAGCGGGTGCGCGTCGACTACCAGGAGCTGGAGGCGGTGGTGGACGCGGAGGCGGCCATCGCCGGGGACGCGCCAGCCCTGCACCCGGGCGGCAACGTGCTCCGCCACATCCGCATCCGCCACGGCGACCAGCAGGCGGCCGCCGCCGTCGTGGTCCGGGGCGAGTACGAGGTCGGCATGCAGGACCAGGCATTCCTCGGGCCCGAGTCCGGGCTGGCCGTGCCCGACGGCGAGGGCGGCGTCGACCTGTACGTCTCCACCCAGTGGCTGCACGTCGACCGGGACCAGCTCGCGGCCAGCCTCGGCCTGCCCCCGGAGCAGGTCCGCATCACCCTGGCCGGCGTCGGCGGGGCGTTCGGGGCCCGCGAGGACCTCTCGATCCAGATCCACGCCTGCCTGCTCGCGCTGCGCACAGGCCGCCCCGTGAAGATGATGTACACCCGCGAGGAGTCGTTCTTCGGGCACGTGCACCGGCACCCGGCCCGGCTCGCCTACGAGCACGGGGCCACCCGCGAGGGCCGCCTGGTGTACGTACGGGCCCGGATCGTGCTCGACGGCGGCGCCTACGCGTCGAGTTCGACCGCGGTCTGCTCCAACGCCGCCTGCTTCGCGGTCGGGCCGTACGAGGTGCCGAGCGCGACCATCGACTGCTGGGTCGCCTACACCGACAACCCGCCATGCGGGGCGATGCGCGGGTTCGGCGCGGTGCAGACCTGCTTTGCCTACGAGTCGCAGATGGACAAGCTGGCCGCCGCCCTCGCGATGGACCCGGTCGAGCTGCGCCTGCGCAACGCGATGGCCACAGGCACGGCGCTGCCGACCGGGCAGCGCGTGGCGGGGCCGGCGCCCGTGGCCGAGCTCCTGGGGCGAGTGCGGGCCGTGCCCCTGCCATCCGGGCGGGCGGGCGAGGCGCTGTCGCCCCAGGCGCGCGAGGCCCTCTCGCCCGAGGCGCCCGAGGCGCTGTCGCCTGAGGCGGGCGAGGTCTGCTCGCCTGAGGCGCGCGAGGCCAGAGTGGACCTGCGGGAGCTGCCCGGCGGGGTGTCCAACACCACCCACGGCGAAGGGGTGCGGCGCGGCGTCGGCTATGCCGTCGGCTTCAAGAACGTCGGCTACTCGGAGGGCTTCGACGACTACGCCACAGCCCTCGTCCGGCTCTCGGTCGTGGCCGGCGAGCCGCTCGCCGAGGTCCACACGGCCGCAGCTGAGGTCGGCCAGGGGCTGGTGACCATCCAGGCCCAGATCGCCCGCACCGAGCTGGGGGTCGAGCGCGCGGTCGTGCTGCCCGCCGACACCCAGGTCGGCTCGGCCGGGTCCTCGTCGGCGTCGCGCCAGACGTGGATGACCGGCGGCGCGGTCAAGGCCGCGTGCGAGGCGGTCCGCGCCCGCGTCCTGCGGCTGGCCGCCGAGCGGCTCGGCCGGGACCCCGGCGCCCTCGCCCTCGCCGGCGGTGCCGTGGTGGCCCGATCGACCGGGGGGGCGGAGAGCGCCCCCCCGGACCCCCCCGGCGGCCTCGCCCTCCCCGGCGCCGTAGTGGTCGCCCCGGCCGCAGCAGCGGAGCCCGGCCCGGCCGCAGCAGCGGAGGCCGGCCCGCCCGCAGCAGCGGAGGCCGGCCCGCCCGCCGGCGTGCTGGTCACCCTGGCCGACCTGCTCGGCCGCCAGACGGTCGAGGAGACCCGTGAGCACCACCACCGGGCGACCTCCCCGCTGGATCCCGAGACCGGCCAGGGCGACGCGCACCTCGCGTTCGCGTTCGCAGCCCACCGCGCGGTCGTCGACGTCGACACCGAGCTCGGGCTGGTCAAGGTGGTGGAGATCGCCACCGCCCAGGATGTCGGCCGGGCCCTGAACCCGCAGGCGGTCGAGGGCCAGATCGAGGGCGGCATCGCGCAGGGCCTCGGGCTCGCGCTCATGGAGGAGGTCCAGGTCGCCGGCGGCAAGGTGCGCAACCCGTCGTTCACCGACTACCTCATCCCCACCGTGCTCGACATGCCGCCGGTCCGGACCGACGTCCTGGAGCTCGGCGACCCCACCTCGCCCTACGGCGTGAAGGGGGTGGGGGAGCCGCCCACGATCTCGTCCACGCCGGCGATCGTCGCGGCCGTACGCGCCGCCACCGGCCGCCCGCTCACGCGGGTGCCGATCCGTCCCGAGCACGTCGTCGGGCTCGAACCCCAAGACGCCGGCCCGAGCCGGGGAGGCTGAGCATGCCCGGGCTGGGGAAGGTCCCGGCCGGTCGGGGCCGCCCGGCGCCCTTGGCGCCGGCATGGACCTGACCGAGCAGGGCCTGATCGCCGAAGCGAGCGCCCGCCCGCTCGGCCTGACCGCGGCCCAGGCGCTGGCCCGGGTGCTCAGTCCAGCTCAGCGCCGAGCCGGGCTGCGTCGGTGCCGATGCGGTCGCGCAGGGCGCGCTTGTCGCCGTCGTCCAGCCAGGTCGCCTCGGCCCCGTCGAGCGCGATCTGGACCATGTCGTCCCAGGTGAAGCCGAACGCGTCCATGGCCGAGCGGTACTCCTGGCCGAGGTCGAGGTCGGTCAGGGCCGGGTCGTCGGTGTTCAGCGTGGCGAGCAGGCCGGCCTGGCGCATCTTCGGATACGGGTGCAGCTCGAGGCGGGGAACCGCGTTGGCGATCAGGACGTTGGAGTTCGGGCAGACCGTGAGCGGGATCCGCTCGCCGGCGAGCCGGCGGACCAGCTCGGGGTCCTGCAGGCTGGACAGGCCGTGGTCGATCCGCTCCGACCCCAGCACGTCCAGGCCAGCCCAGATGTGGCCCGGCGGGGTCTCCTCGCCCTGGTGGGAGGTGCGGCGCAGCCCGGCCTTGCCGGCCAGCTCGAACGCGTCGGCGAAGTCGGCCGGGTCGACGCCGAGCTCGGTCGAGTCGAGCCCGACCCCGAGCACCCGCTCGGTGCCCGGGCTGCCCGCCCGGCGCAGCTCGACCAGCCGCTCGACCATCTCCCGCCCGGCCTGGCCGCCGTAGGCCCGGTCGACGTCGGCGATCAGCATGGCACGGGCGCCCGTCTCGGCCTCGGCCAGCTCGATCCCCTCGGCCAGCCCGGCGATCACGTCCGCGAGGTCCTGGCCGGCCTCCAGGTGGCGGGCCGGGGTGAAGAAGGTCTCGCGGTAGACGAGGCCATGCGCGGCGCCGTCGACGATGCTCTCGTAGGCGAGCCGGGACCAGTCGTCGCGGGTGGCCAGGGTCGACTGCACCAGCCAGAAGACCTCGAGGAAGGTGTCCAGGCTCGAGTAGCGGTACAGCTCGGTCGGGTCGGGCGACGGCAGCGGGACGCCGTTCTTCCGGGCAAGCTCGACCACGGTCCCTGGGCGCATCGTCCCCTCGACGTGACAGTGCAGCTCGACCTTTGGCAGCCGGTCGAGGGCCGTTGCGACGTCCAACCCCTACCTCCTCCGTCGTTGGAGCTGCGGTCCCCGGAACCCTAACCGGCGCCGCCGCCCTGCCGGTACACCTCGGGCTTGAGCGTGGCCACGTACGGCAGGTTGCGGTAGCGCTCGGCGTAGTCGAGCCCGTACCCGACGACGAACGCCGGGGGGATGTCGAAGCCCTTGTACTTGACCTTGAGGTCGGTCTGCAGCATCTCTGGCTTCATGAGCAGGACACAGACCTCGAGCGAGGCCGGGCGGCGCGGGCGCAGCGTCTCGACCAGGTACTCGAGCGTCAGGCCGGAGTCGACGATGTCCTCGACGAGGATGACGTGCCGGCCCTGGATGTCGAGGTCCAGGTCCTTGAGGAGCCGGACGACCCCGGAGCTCTCGGTGGCTGCGCCGTAGGAGGAGACGGCCATGAAGTCGACCTCGTGGGGCACGGTGAGCGTCCGCGACAGGTCGGCCATGAGGATCACCCCGCCCTTGAGGATCCCCACCAGGACCACGTCGCGGCCTTCGTAGTCCTTTGAGATGCGGGCAGCCAGCTCGGCCACCTTCTCGCGGATCTGGCGCTCGTCGAGCAGCACCGACTGGATGTCCTGGTCGTACACGCTGCAGGCTCCTGTGCTCACGGGTCGCGGGTGCCGGCCAAGCTCTCCCTCACCGTGTGGCCGGCGCCGGGCCGCGACTGGTCACAGGTCCCGCTCGGAGATCAGCCCCGCCAGGAACGCGCGCTCCACCAGCCGGGCCCGCTTCTGGTTCTGCGGCAGCTCCTCGACCCCGAACTTCTGGAACAGGGCCCGCAGGTGGGTCTTGACCGCGTCGACGCTCAGGAACAGCTCGTCGGCGATCTGCTGGTTGGTGGCCGGGGTGGCATAGGGGTGGGAGTGCTTGTAGGGGCGGCACAGGGCGGTCAGCACCCGGCGCTGGGCCTCCGACAGCGCCATGAGGGTGGGCAGACTGCTGGCGGCGGCCGTGGGGGACTCGCGGTCGCGCTGGGCCCGGAACAGGATCGTGGTGGCGCCGAAGCGCAGGTTGTCGCCGTCCCGCAGGCGCCGCCGCCCGCTGATGCGCTCGCCGTTGACGTAGGTGCCGTTGCGCGACAGGCCGTCGTCGACGATCGTCCAGTCGGCGCCGACCCGCGCGAGCTCGGCGTGCAGGCGGGAGACCTCGTCGTCCCAGTCGAGCCGGATGCCGGCTGCGGCGCTGCGGCCGATGGTGACGGGGGACGCCAGCTCGTCGAGCATGACGAGCTGCTGCCGGCCTTCGCCGTCCCGGTAGGCGAGGAAGGGCGCGGCACGGCGCTCAGGAGCCGCTCGAGGACCGGGCTCGGAGGAAGCCGAAGCGGAATGGTCAGCCATCGTCGGGGACGCGCCGACCGCTCGATCGGCCCAAGCCTGCCTCCTTTCGGGCTTGGATCGTATCCCACCGGCCTCGGGGCGAGAAGGCCCGGCCGGCGCTCGCCCCGGCCCACGGCACCGTAGGCCCGGTCGACATCGGCGATCAGCATGGCACGGGCCGCCCGGAAGGCCGCGCCGGCCCCATGGCACGGGCGCCCCATGGCACGGGCGCCCGCGCGGCCGGCGCTCGGGCTCCACCTAGGGTGGGGTCGTTCCACCCCCCGGGGCGGTGGACCTCATCCCTCGGGTCCCTGGTCCGGCCGGCCCCGGTCGGCCACGCTGAGGGTGTTCAACGAGTCCGTCGAGGGGACGACCATGACGCTCACCCTGCCCGTAGATGCTGGCCTGAAGGCCAGGTCGATCAGCTTCCGCCCGTCCGGGGACGAGGTGCACGAGCTGGCCGAGTCGATGCCCGGCGCCCGCCCCACCCGGTACGCCAGCGTGAACGTGCAGACCCGGGTGCAGGACCGGGCGCGGAACTCCACCTTCGTCGTCACCGACCGTCCACACCGGCACCCGGGGCAGACGATCGGCCGGGCCGAGGGGGCGCTGGTCGCGGCGGTCCAGGACGCCTACGTCCAGGACCAGGACATGGTGGTGGTCGACGGCTTCATCGGCCACGCCGGCCGGCTGCGCACCGCGGTCCGCCTGATCGTCGAGCGGGCCAACGCCAACATCGCCGGCATGCAGCGGCACCTGTACTTCGACCCCCTGGCCGCTGGCGCGCCGTTCACCCCGGAGCTGACCGTGGTCTGCACGCCCAACCTGGGCGTCCCCGGCTACGCCGGCGGCCGCGTGGTCGCGGTCTGGCCCGAGGAGGGTGTCACCCGGGTCATCGGCTCGGACTACTTCGGCGAGACCAAGAAGGCGGTCATGCGGATGTGGAGCGGCCGCGTCCACGACGCGGGCGGCCTGGTCATGCACGCGGCCTGCAAGGTGGTCCCCACCACCCGGGGGCCGAGGACGATGCTCGTCGTCGGCCAGTCGGGCACCGGCAAGTCGACCACCACCTTCGCCCGTCACGACGGCTCGCGGGTGGTCCAGGACGACTTCGTCGGGCTGTTCCCGGGCGGGCAGGTGCTCGCCAGCGAGGACGGCTGCATCGAGAAGACCTACGGCCTCGACCCGCTCCTGCAGCCCGTGATCCACGCGGCCGCCACCGGGCCAGACGCCTACCTCGAGAACGTCGCCCAGCACGGCGGCGAGCTCGACTTCCTGGACCGGTCCCGCACCCCGCACGGGCGCGTGGTGTTCAACCTGCGCTCGGTCGACCGCTTCCCGCCCGGCCAGGTGCCGCCCGCCTCGATCCTGCTGATCCTCAACCGGGACGCGCACGTCACCCCGGCGGTCACGCGGATCGACTCCAGCCGGGCCGCCGGCCAGTTCCTGCTCCGCCAGGTCCGCGGCCCGGACGCCGCGGGCCGGCAGGAGTCCGGCGGCCCGCTCCGGGCCGACCCGCTCGCCCACGAGTACGCCAGGCAGGGCAACCGGCTGGCCGAGCTGCTGGCCGACCACCCGATGGAGGTGTACCTGCTCAACACCGGCCGGGTCGGCGGGCAGCGGCCGGACGGGCGGTCCAAGGCGATCGCCGTGGCCGACACCGCCGCCATCGTCGCCGCCGTGGCCGAGGGCACGGTCACCTGGGACGCCGACCCGGACGGGGCCGGCCAGGTCGCCGCGGAGGTGCCCGGGATCGACGACCGCGAGCTGCTCCAGCCCCGCCTGCTGTACCAGCGCCAGAGTCGCACGGCCGAGTACCGGCAGCGCACCGCCCACCTGGCCGCTGGCGCGGCCGGCTACCTGGCCAGCCTCCCCGGCCTCGACCCGGGGATAGCCGGCTCCGCCGGGTAGTCGGCCGCGCCAGCGGGGATCAGCCTGCCTATGGCACAGGCACTCGCAGTGACTTCAGCTGGTTGGCGGTCAGGTGCGCTGTGTGTCTGTTCGGGCCAGTCCAGGAAGGTAGGCGCCAAGGCGCTTGATCAGTGCCATGCGCACGGCGTCGTCAGCCCCGCCGTACTCCACCGCCTTGGCTGGAGCCACGTCGAGCGCGGCACGGCTGAGCGTGGCGGCGTCAGTGCCGATGACGAGCCACACGTGCAACGGAGCCGGGCCGCCGTCTGGGGCCGGTTTCTCGTCGATGTCGAACACGTAGATCCAGTCCGTTGGCTCTGGTGAGCGGTCGTCAAGGAGCCGCCAAGTGCCGTCGGACTGCTCGCGGAGCGTGGGTGCACCGAGGAAGGGCTGCCAGGAGTCCCAGACCGGCCTGGGCAGGGCCAGCACGCAGCCGACCGAGGTGCTGCGCTTGGTAACCTGGAACTTGAAGGCAGTCTGGTAGAAGGTCCGCTTGAACACGTTGGAGATGTTCGGTCCCTCGATCTTGCGTCCGGCCCACTCGGGGTTGTTGGCGACCTGCGCAGCGAAGTCGTTTGGGTGCAGGTCGAGCGCGCCGCGCAGCGCTGAGACGGCCTCTCGGTAGCTGCCGTGCGTGTCGGTCGTCTGCAGTTCGATGACGCCGTACTTGCCGACTTGCAGGCTGGCGCCTGCGGGGGCCGGCCCTTCGTGCACCGGTACTGTACGGGTGCCATCCGCGAGCAGCTCGACGATGGTGATGTCGAACGACAGCTCAGGAGAGGCAGTGGTCCTCGGCAGGGAGATCTCCCCGCCGAGCTTGTCCTGGAAATACAGGAAGTGCCGAGGGGAGTCCGGTGTCGCCAGCGCGTGGAGGACCCGGTCGCGGAAGCCCTCGTCGGCGAGGTTGACGACCGGTGCAAGCACGACCGAGGCGGTGCTGGGGAGCCTGAAGAGGCGGCCGACCATCTGCTCAAGCAGCCGGTTGTCAAGAGCGCGGTAGGGGCAGACGAGCCAGTCCTGCCGGGGGCCGTTGCTCACAGCGCTGATGGTGCACACGCCCTGGGAGTTCGCTGCCTTGACGCAGCGCTGGTCCCGGTTGAGGGCCAGGGTCAGGAAGGGACAGCGCTGGACCCGCCAGTCGGCGAGCGCGGCTGCAGAGCCTGAGACCTCGGGGAAGACCCGGTGGCCGAACCACTCGGAGATGTGAGGTCGGCCAGCCGCCTGACCCCGCGCGGACGCTGGGCTCACGCGTGTCTGCCAGCGCCTGGAGGGCTGCGGTGGGAGTTGATGATCATACCGGGACGAGAGTATCCAACAGCTCACCGCGAACGCCAAGCGCAGGAACTGGCCGCCGGCGGAAGGGCTCGTGCAGCCGGTGTGTCGGGCGACCGTCCAGACAGCAGAGCACCTCGGCAGCCACCGCCCTGGCGAGCTGCACGGGAACAGCGTTGCCGACCTGCTCGTACTGGCTGGACCGGTGGCCGTGGAAGACGAAGCGGTCCGGGAACCCCTGGAGGCGCGCCGCCTCTCGGACCGAGATGGTCCGGTCCTGCTCGGGGTGGGTGTACTCGCCGGTCTTCGGGTCGCGGAACCGCGTGATCACGGCACGGGGAATTCCGTCCCAGGTCATGCGCCGGTAGCGGCGGGTGTGGTCCTTGCGCAGCGCCCGCTGCATGCCCGGCGGCAGCAGCTCGAAGGGCAGGTCGCGCCAGTCCTGGCCAGGCTTGAGAGCGGCGATCCTGGCGAGGTTGGCCTTGGAGAGGCGCGCGGCGTAGTGGTTCCACAGCTCGTCGCCCAGCCCCTCCCGCATCTGCTCTTGGTAGGGAGTCACCGGCTTGCCGGTGTACCGGTCCACCGTCTCGCCGGCGTGCACCGCCGGCAGGTCGCCGATCGCCGCGTAGGTGGTAACGAAGCCGACCATGTCCGCCCGGGTCACGGTGCGGTTGGAGACGAGGTCGCCGATACTCCTGTGGCCGTGCGTCGGTGGTGGGAAGCCATAGCCAGGCGGGATGCCCAGGTCGGCCCGCCAGGCAATGACAACGAGCCGCCAGCGCATCTGGGGTGCGCCGTACTGGGCTGCCAGCAGTTCGGCGCACGAGGCCACGTACCCGGCCGCGGCCAGGCCCTGCAGGATCGCGCGCAGGTACGCGCCGCCGCCCAGCGTGAGCAGGCCCGGGACATTCTCAATTACCACGGCGCGCGGACGAAGGCCTGAGGCGACGCGCAGCACTTCGCGGAAGAGGTTGTTGCGCTCGTCCCAGACCACCCGGGCGCCCATCATGGAGAAGCCCTGGCAGGGCGGCCCTGCGAAGAGCAGGTCCAGCTCCCCCGGCGCAACCTCGGCGGCCTGGCTGATCTTGTCGGCATCCAGCTGGCGAAGGTCCGCCGCCATGAACCTGCCGACAAGGTTGGCGCTGTGGGTCATGCCGTAGGCCGGGTCGATGTCGATACCGAGCCGCAGGTCGAACCCTGCCTTCAGCAGGCCGAGCGACGCGCCTCCAGCCCCGCAGAACAGGTCGACGGCAGTAGACTGCCTGCCTGGCGATACCAGGGGGGGCAGCCAGTACGAGCCCTCTGGCCCGGTGGAGGCAAAGCCGCGCCGTTCCACGCTGCCAGCGTCAGCGGCGACACCTCGGCTGCGTGCGTCCTGCACCGTTAGCGTTGACAAGCAGCCCCCCTCTCTGGTGTGCGTGGCGGTGGGACTCTAGAACCACGTCTGTGCCAAGGTTGGCAGTGCAGCCTGACTTGTGGATGATTGCGCTCCATGGGAGAGCAGTGGGTCTCGACCGAGGCGAGCAAGGGTCTTAGCGGTCGCCGCAGCAAAGACACTGAGCCTGAACTGCTGCTCCGGCGTGCCCTGCACGCAGCGGGCGCACGGTTTCGTCTCCACCGCCAGCTTCTCCATGGCTGCACCCCAGACCTGGTGCTCCCTCGCCGCCACGTGGCCGTCTTCGTAGACGGCGACTTCTGGCACGGGTGTCCAGCGCACGGCCGGACACGGGGCTTTCGGGGTCCCAACGCCGGCCTGTGGGAGACCAAGATCGCCAGGACCCAGGAGCGGGACAGGCGCGCCACGCAGCTGGCAGAGGATGCCGGCTGGGTGGTCGTTCGGCTGTGGGAGTGCGAGGTCCGGGCAGACCCGGTCGAAGCGGCGCGGCGAGTGCTCAACGCGGCCCAGGGCAGCACCCTGCCGACAGGAAGGCGCTGAGGCGCCCGCCAGCCAGGCCGCCGCACGAGCACACTGCACGGTGTCACGCTGCATGAAGCCATCCCCGAGAGCCAGACTACATCGGTGTCATTTAACCACGGGCACCTGCCATCCCTGGTCAGGGATGGCAGGTGCCGGCGTGCGTTCCTCCGGTTGAACCGGTCAGGCCGTCCGGAACCTCTGGGCGCAGGCGCCAGCACCTACGCGCCCGACCGCGGCGTCGGGCGCGTCGCCGTCGACACGGGGCCAGGGTGCGGCGTAGCTAGCTGTGCAGGATCTTGAGGCGCTCGCGGTCGAACCGGACGCTCTCGATCACGCGGTCGAACTCGCCCCGGCGTCCTTCGTCGAAGGCGTCGGCGGACGAGAAGAAGATCAGGTGGACCGTTTGCGGCCCTCGCTCGTCGACCTGGACGACCAGGTACACGAACCGCAGCGTGCTCTGGCTGCCCCGGTCGGCCACCTCGCCCTCGACCTGGGCGGCGGGGAAGCCGTCGACCCGGACCACCCCGGGCTTGTGGTCGATGATGCTGACGTCGCCGGGCAGGGCGGCGCTCAGCTCCGCGTCGAGGTCGTCGGGGGACCGCCCGACGTCGAACCCGGCGGTCTTGACCCTGGTGTACAGCCCCCACACGCGCCCGGGGTCGTCCCGGAGGGCGGCGTTGGTGCTGCGCCAGTTGGACTCGGAGAACAGCTCGGTCGCATCATAGGGGGCGAACGAGATGAACAGGTTGGAGTGCTCGTTGACTCGCCACGAGCCCGGGTAGCGGAACGAGAAGGGCGCGACGTCGTTGGCGCTGAACGTCTTGGGCGCGTCGCCCCGCCGCACGAGGTACAGGCCGGCCGCGCCGGCCAGGAGCAGCAGGAGCACGGTCAGGAGCAGCGGCACGGTGCGGCCGCGGCGGCCCCCGCGGCCAGGGTCGCGCTGGCGCCGCCGGGGCCGCCTGGCCGCCGGCTCGGCCTCGTCCGGGAGGAGCCAGCCGTTCGCGTCGACCTCCGGGTCAGGGTCGGGCAGGGCGGGGTATGGCTCCTCGGCCGGGGGTGTGGCGCCCCCGTGGTCGACCTCGCCGTAGCGGGCGGCCTCCTCGGCGGCCTCCTCGGCGGCCTCCTCGGCGGCGGTGGCGGCCGCCGTCATGGATGGCTCCCCGAGCTCCACGCGGAGCGCGCGCACCAGGTCGCGGCAGGTGGCGTACCGGTCCTCGGGCGCCTTGGCCATGGCGGTGGACAGCACCGCGTCGATGCCGGGAGGTAGGTCGGGACGGTGGCTGGTGAGCGAGGGCGGCGCCCCCACCAGGTGGGCCCAGAGCACCGCGGTGTCGTCGTCGTGCTGGAACGGCGGCTCCCCGGTCAGGCACTGGTACAGCACGCAGCCGAGCGCGTAGATGTCGGTGCGGCCGTCGACCGGCTTGCCGGAGATCTGCTCGGGCGCGATGTAGTCGATCGTGCCGATGAAGTGGCCCGTGGTGGTGAACCCCGAGAGCGAGGAGGAGCGCTTGGTCAGGCCGAAGTCGGTGAGGTAGACGTGGTCGGGGGTCTCCGAGCCGGTCCCGGACGCGACCAGGATGTTGCCCGGCTTGACGTCCCGGTGCACCAGGCCGCGGGCGTGGGCCGCGTCCAGCGCCCCGGCGACCTGGGCGAAGATCGACACCGTGCGGCTCGGGTCCAGGGGGCCCTCCCGGTCCACCAGCACCTTGAGGTCGTTGCCCTCCACGTAGCGCATGACGATGTAGAGCAGCCCGTCGGCCTCGCCGGCCTCGTAGATCGGGATGATGTTGGGATGGTCGATGGAGGCGGCGAGCTGCGACTCGCGCATGAACCGCTGCTGGAACCGTTCGTTCTGGGACAGCTCGGGAGCCAGCAGCTTGAGCGCCACCTTGCGGGTCAGGCGGAGGTCCTCGGCGCGGTAGACGACCGCCATGCCGCCGCGCCCGATGAAGGACTCGATACGGTACCCGGCGACCTCCGAGCCGATCGTCACGAAATCTCGCATCGCCCTGGCCTTCGTCTCCGGCTGCTCCATGCCTCCCCCTGCGTGGTGGACCCTCCTCCTAGCTCGACACGCGGGTCCCGCAGAACCCGCAGAACCGGTGCCCGACGGCCAGGGGCTTGCCGCACTGGGTGCAGAAGCTGGGCCTGGATCCGGTCAGGTCCTTGGCCGTCCTGACCTGCATCTGGCCGCGGCTGCCTGCGCCGACGGAGGCGCCGGTGACCACGCCGTCGCCAGGCGGCTCCTGCCGCCGCGACCCTGGCTGGGGCCCGCCCGGCGGCGCCGGGCCGACCTTGACCACCCCCCGGGGCGCGGCCGAAGCCGGCCGGCCAGCGACGGCGGGTGCCTCGCGCGGGGCCGGGCGGCGGAACCGGCCGCGGAACGCCACAGCGAGCGCGAGGCCGGCGAGCAGCAGCACGCCGGCGGCCACCGCCACCCAGAACAGCAGTCCCCGCTCGCTCCCGCCCGCGCTCTCGGTCCCCATGTTGCGCGGGTGGAGGTCTTCCGGGCCGCCGGCCTTGGCCACGGCGGTGCCCAGGAGCTGCCTGGCCAGGGCGTGCTGCGGGTACAGGCGCAGCACGTCCTGCAGGCGGGTCACCGCCGGGCTGTAGTGGCGGGCGTCGAAGTATCCCTTGGCCTCCGCGAACGCGGTGTCCACTGGTCCCTGCGCCGGCTCCACGCCGCTGGCCTTCAGCTCCTCCCGGATCGCCTCCACGAACCTGATGTCGAGCTGGCCGTCTGGGGTCTTGGAGGCCAGGCCGATCACCCGGCCCTCGTCGTTGACGAGCGGGCCGCCGGCCAGGCCGCCGCCGAGCTTGGCGAGCAGGTCGTTGACGTTGGTCTGCTTGGGGTCGGAGTCGATGGTGCGGGCTCCTGGTGCGTTCTTGAAGTGGCCGGCGACCTTCTGGGGCCGGTCCTGGCCGGCGACCGGCCTGGTGAACCCGAGGACGGTGAACGGCACCGCCGTGGCCGAGGAGCTGGCCAGGTTGGCGGATGGCATGCCCTCCTTGGAGTCCACCTTCAGGACCGCCACCTCGCCACCGGCCTTGCCGGCGTGCACGACCGTCGCCTTGAGGCCCGCGCCCGAGCCCGCCACGTAGGGGAAGACCCGGAACGCCGGCCTGGCGAAGTCGACGCAGGCCGAGTGGGTCGGGTCGGTGTCGAAGCAGCCGCGCCTGGGGCTGTCGGGGGACTCGAGCACCGCCTTGAACCCCGTCTGCACGAACTCCTTGGGGATCTTCAGGTCGCGGTACCCCTCCTGGAACGCGTCCGCGGCGGCGTCGATGTCGGCCCCGCCGACGCCGCCCCCGACGGCCCGGCTGACGGTGACGATCGTGCCGTCGGGGTTGACCACGAACCCGCTCCCCCTGCCGAGCGGGAACGACCGCTGGTAGGGCGTTGTCACGGTGCCCCCGAAGCCGCGCTCGGTGACGTTGATCTTGGTGAGGACCGAGGTCTCGACGTAGACGACGGCGGGCTCGGCGACGACCGGCGCCCCCGGGTGCTTGTGGGCGGCGGCCGGGGACACACCCAGGCCCAGCGGCAGGGCAAGGGCCGTGGCGAGCAGGATGACGAGGTGGGGAACGCGCGCTCGGCGCATCGTTGTCTCCCCTCTCCGTCCGGGTGGCGGACGGAGGTCATGGCGATCGCTCGCCGGCAGGCAGGTGAAGAGAGCCGGGACCATTCCAAGCAATTCCGGAAGCGTTGCTAGATGATCCGCCAGGTGCATGACTTGTCAATGATCTTTTGGGCTTCGTTCACGTAACAGACGCTCCCGGGCCCGGTTGTGATACATCCGCCTGCTCGTTGACACATCGGCCTGGTTGTGCGCATGTGGATCCGTTCTCGGGAGCCGTCCGGGGAGCTGGGACACTCGAATCGAGGGGAGCACAGCGAGGGGGAGCACAGCGAAGGTGAGCATGTCGTCCACGGTTGCGACCCGCCAGCTCGCGAGCGCGTCCGGCGCGAGGCTCGCCGACGCCCTGGCGGGCCGGGCAGGGGTCGAGGGTGTGCGCTGGGCCCTGCGCGCCCCTCCGGTGCGCTCGGCGCTGCGCGAGGAGTTGCGCGCGCTGCTGGGCGTCGGCGGCGGGCTGGGGCCCTGCCGCCTGCGCCGGGCGAAGTTCAAGCCCGGCCGCAAGCTCACCGCCTACTACGACGTGGGCCTCGAAGGACACGCCAGCCGGCCCGTCGCCGTGGCCTGGACGCCGGTCGGCGACCGCGGCTGGCAGGCTCCCGAGCCGGACCCTGGCGGGTCGGCCATGCAGGCCGAGGCGGAACGCCAGGGCCTGGCCGCCCCCTTCGAGCGGCTGCAGTCGGCCATGCCGGACTGCGGGATGCGGATCCTGGTCTCGCCGCTGGACACCAGGTACCCGCAGCTCGTGCGCGTGTCGGCCCCGGGGCACGTGCGCGACATGCTCTCGGCCGCCTACGAGGCGGATGGCGCGGCCCGGCCAAGGCCGCCAGCGTCGGGGTACGCCGTCACGGCCGTCCGCTACCGCCCGGGCCAGCGGCACGTCCTGCGCTACGACCCGGCCGGCCAACAGGGCGGGCGCGCAGACCCCGGCCAGGCGGTCTACGCCAAGCTCTACCGGGACGGTGACGGTGCCCGCTCCTACCGGGTGGCGGTCCGGATCGCCGACTGGCTGGCCGAGGCCGGGATCGGCGTCACCGCCGCCCGCCCCCTCGCCTACCTGCCCGACGACGAGGTCATCCTCTACCCGCAGGTGGCGGGAATCCCGCTCTCGGACCGCTTCAGGCGGCCCGGGGAGGCGCTGGCCCGGCAGCTCGGGCGGGCCGGGCTCGCCCTGCGCCTGCTGCAGCAGGCCCCGCCGAGGCTCGCCGAGGAGCTCCCCGGCCGCGACTTCGACACCGAGGTGCGGGCCATCGCCCGGGCCAGCGAGCACGTCGAGCCCCTGCTCCCCGGGGTGGGCGCGAAGATCAGCGGGCTCCTCGACCGGGCCCGGGAGGTGCACGCCCGGCTGCCCCAGGAGGAGCCTGGCTTCGCGCACGGCGACTACAAGACCGATCACCTCTGGGTCTCGGGCAGCGGGCTCACGCTGATCGACTTCAACACCTGCTCGGTGGCCGACCCGGCCCTCGACGTCGGGAAGTTCCTGGCCGACCTCCACTGGCGGCACGCGGCCAGCGACCGTCGCGGGCTCGAGTGGGCCCAGCGGTGCTTCCTCGACGGCTACGACGCCCGGGCGTCGTCTGCGCGGATGCTCCGCGCCCGCCTCTACGAGGCGCTGGTGCTGGCCAAGATCACCGTCCGGCGGGTGCGCCTGTTCGACCCGGACTGGGCGCCCCGCACCGAGGCCCTGATCGGCAGGGCCGACGGCCTGCTCGCTGCCGTGGACGGGCCGGCCTCGCCGCGCTTCCGGTGACTCGGTCAGACCTTGATGACTGCCGGGATCTCGGTCAGACCCCGATGAGCGCCGGGATGGTGGCCAGGTGGTCCCTGAGCATGAACATGGCGTCGCCCAGGCGGGCCTGCTTGGCCTTGGTCCAGCTGTGCAGGACCATCGTGAACAGGTCAAGCGACTCCCACAGGGCGACCCGTGTGCGTGAGATCGGCGCGTGCTCCTCGTAGCGGTCGAGGAACAGGTCGGCGAGCTCCTTGCCGCGGGCCAGGCGGTCCTCCGCGCTGGCCGACGCTGCCTTGCCGCCCTCTGCGGTCATGCCGACGCTCTTGACGGTGGCCCGGAACAGCGCCACGTCCAGGGCGGGCTCGGCCTGGCAGAAGCCGTCGAAGTCGATGAAGCCGAGCCGCCCCCCGCTGAGCAGGACCTGAGGCGGGCGGAAGCTGCGGTGCGCCGGCCCGGCTGGGTCGGTCGGGTGCTCGCTGGCCACCGCCTCCAGGCCGGCCAGCATCGGCTCGGCCGCGCCGCCCAGCTCGGGCGCGGAAGCGGCCAGCCGGTCGATCACCTCGCGGACCTCTGCCAGCTCGTCCTCCCAGGTGAGCAGCTCCCCGAGCCGCACGCCGCAGGTGTGCAGCGCGGCCAGGCCCGCCGCCGTGCCCGCGATCAGGCCGCGAAGATCCCGCGCCGCCTCGGGGTCGCCGGTGCGCAGCGCCTCCTGCAGCCCCTCCCTGAGGGTCTGCTCCTCGCGGATCGGGCCTTGCACGAGGACGTTCAGCTCGGGCACGAAGGCCAGCGGCTCGGCGATGGCGACCCCGCTGCTGGCCATCGGGGACTCCCAGAGGGCCCGCATGCCGTCCCAGGCGACCCGGCCCTTGTCGCCGTGGTAGGTCTTGGCCACGACCACGTCCGGCCAGCTCGGATCGGCCGCGCCTTCCTCGTAGTCGAGCTGGTAGAGGATGGTGCAGCGGCTGCCCGGCTTGTAGCGCATCACCCTGGGGGTGCACGAGCGGATGCGCAGGTCCG
>DASYUT010000121.1 GCA_036000965.1 Actinomycetes bacterium | reverse complement strand
CCACGACCTGGACCCGCACCGACCGGCACTACGAAGCCCTCCGCCTTGACATGAAGGCCCTCTTCAACGACTGCGGCATCGCCGCATAGCCCGGCCTCACATCGACAACCTTTTGTCGATCCGCGTTCCGCAAGCGCCTAGCGTGCGAGCGCGGGTCTTCCCGCGGGACGCCGCCGTCCTGCTTGTCATCGGCGGGGTGATCGGCTTGCTGATCGCCGTTGTTCCGGGCGCCGGTGCGCCGCTGGCGCTGGCGCTGGCGGTGGCGTGGATGGGCATGTGGCTGCTCCGGTCGGATCGCGGCGGCCAGGTCGAACCGCTCCCTCCGCGGCGCCGCTGAACCCTGCCGGCTGCTGCAGGGCGGCGCTGCAACGCCCACGCGGGGACCGCGTTCTTCGGGGTGGCGTCGCCGCCTCGTTGGCCCCCCCGCGAAGCGGCGGCGTCACCCCAGCGGAGCCAACACGGCCACGGGGGTGCGGTGCATGTGCGGCGCTGCGTGCCTGCTGGGGTTCCGCGCGGACCGTCGGTCGGCCGGAGGGCGCCGCAGGTGCACGGCGTCGCGTTGGCCACTGGAGGAGCCATGCCCAGGCCCGACCCGCAACCACCAGACCAGCGCGACACGGCCTGGCTGCTGCAGACCGCGATGGCGTGGGCGTTGACCGGTGCGGTGATGACGGTGGAGCACAGACCGCTGTGGCATGGCGTCGGCGTGGTGCTGCTGGTGGGGGGTTTGGCGTGGTCGGCTGGGTGGTGCGGGGGCTGCTGCGCCAGCAACCGCCACCTCAGCGGCCCCAGGCCGGGGTGAGGGGATGGACCGGGCGGCCCTGGCCGGGGACGGCGAGTCAGCCGTTACCGCGGCGTTCGGGCTGGCAGAGCGGGTAGCGGTGGGAGGCGCCGCCCTGCTGCTTGAGGGCGCGAGGATGGGCGACCAGGCAGGCCCATCCCCGGCAAGGACCGGCGGGTGCGGCGGTGGGTCGGGATCACGCCGGCTCTCCCGCTCGGCCAGGACACCCGCCCGCGGCGAACCGGTCGGTCACCAGCTTCGTGTTGGCCTGGTCCGCGCATTCGCGGCCACCGCAACACCGGATGGGTGCGATCCGTACGCACGAGCAGGCAGGCGCCTCGCCCTGGCGGCCGCGCCGTCTGGGTTCTCTCGCCTGTTCGGTGGTGTTGTCGGTCGAGCGTCACTTCGCGCCAGACCCGGCATCGGGTGCCCGCATCGAGACGGCTAACCGCCGAAGAGGGCGGGCGGCCGGCTAGCGGTGCTCGTCGTGATGGTGGGCCAAGGCAGCCTCCTGCAGGCGGCGCGTGCCCTGGATGTACGGCTCAAGGTCGGTGACCCGGGCCAGCTCGACCGACCCGACGGGCAGGTCGCGGGCGTGGAGGGTCAGCGCGCGGTCGTCCAGCTCGGCTCGGGCGACCCAGTGGCGGCCCTCCGCCAGCCACTGGAAGGCGACCGGCTGGCCGTCCACCCGGATCGTGACCTGCGACCAGGCCGGGTCAGGCCGGCTTCGGACGGCGGCGATCCGGTCCCAGTGCTCGGCGGCGTCGTGGGCCGCGGGCGCGGCCTCCCACCACAGCTCCTCGGCCAGGCCCCGCCGGCGCTTCGACCGCACGGGCAGCGCCTGAGCCGCTTGGACGGGCTCGACCCTGACCTCGACCCGCAGCTGCGGCCCCTCCTCGGCCAGCGGCTCGCCGTGGTCGAGGCTGAGCGTGGTGGTGACCGACTGCCGCTGCCCCTCGGACCAGCGCCCCTCCCAGCCGCCAAGGTGACGCGGCCCGGACCAGGAGGCCGGCAGGCCATGGAGGGGGAACCGGGCACCCCGGAACCGCTCGACCTCCTCGCGGTGGTCGCGCGCCATCGCCCGGCCAGGGCTCACCACCCGCAGGACCTCGCCGGCAAGCGGCCGGCTCGACCCCCCGCCTCCCCAGAACGCGGTGGAGAAGAAGAACAGCCACACGGCGGCGACGAACCCGGCGGCAACCAGCCACCAGGGCCAACCCAGCACAAGCTGGGCGACGACACCCAGCGCCGCCCCGACCACCGTCGCCACCAGGTAGGTCGCAGGGATTGGGGTCATGGTGCGCCGCCAACGCAGGGTCCGAAACACCTGGACGGGCACCGACCACCAGTCCCGCGGGGAGGGGCGAAGCGTCCCGATGCTCCCGGCGCTGCTGGCGTTCCCACACCGCCGGCAGACCTGCCTGATCGGCCGCCACGGGCCGCCGAACCGGAGCCAGTCGCGCAGGCCTTCGGCCCATCCTGGGCGGCTGACGTCGACGTCCCAGGCACCGCAAGCCATGCACGGGACCTGGGCGAGCCACTCGGCCGGCCTGCGGGCCTTCATCGCCTCACTCCGTACGCTGGATGCAGCGGGCGTTCGCGAGCAAACACGCTACCCAGCGATACCGCCACTGGCTAGAGACGCACGACACAGCGGCAGCGTCGACCTCACCGTGTGGTCCCACGCAGGTGCCCGAACGACGCGCCGGGCACGATCCTGGTGACAGCGGCGAACACGATGTTGACCACCAAGGCCGTGGTCGCCGGCAGCGCCATGACCTGCGGCGGAAGCCGGCCCTCATGCTCACGTTCATGAACGACCCCGCGTTCAACGGGAGTGTCGCGCCACACCCGGGATGGGTGGCGTCCAGGATCCGGTGGAAAGTCCGGTGCGTCGGTTCGACCGGCGACAGCCGCTGGCGCAACGCGGTCGAGCAGGCCGCCGATGGCTGGAAGTGGTATAGCGCACATGCGAGGGTGTCCGGTCCAGTGGGGGAGTGGCGTTGCCGCGTTGCTGCTGGTCACGGCGCTGCCCTGTGGCGTCGTGCAGCGCGTTTCTCGTCTCGGCCCCGATGACAGCCGTCTGAAGGGCGGTGGGAGTGATGGCTCGAAGAAGGAGGCGCAAGTGCGCTGTACACGTTCCAAATCGCCGGTCAGGCGTGCAGGTGCCGACCGGCGCCACCTACCCCCGGCGATCATGCCCGCAAGCCGCCGCGCCATGTCAGAGAGGATGACTACCAGAGCTTCGCTACTATCAAAGACTTTGACAGTTACGATCCAGTTGCGTAACTTGGAAGAGAGCCGGGCCGATACCGACAGGGCATCGGCCCAGCATCGGATGTGCGCCATTGCCACCAACCGTCGATCGCGAAGCTCCGATGAGCACCCCTTACCTCCCGTCCTCCGGCGCGCCACCTCCCGGCCAGCGGCCTCATGCTGGCTGGCTCTTGAGCGTCCTCAGTGTCGTCTTGGCCGTCGCCTTCGTATTGGTGCCAGTGAGATCGTCCTATGGCGTGAGGACGCTGAGCGGGTTGGGGGTGCTGCTGGCCGCCTGCGCAACGACCTCTGGCTTGCCCACCGAGCATATTTGTGGACGCGCACGCGACGCCGTCCCCGCCACTTCTGGTTGTCGGCGGTCAGCACGGTGGCCGTGCTCGTGCTGTTGCTCGTGGTCGCCCAGCCGTCAGCTCAGTACGTGCACCGAGGTCAGTGTACATTCGGTCCTCTCGGCATTGGGTTCGGGAAGGTGTGGATCGGGGTCGAACCGTTTCCCGACAACCTTCACAAGCATCATGCGCTATACGTGGTCTGGGGTGCCTATACCGCTCAGGTCATTGAAACGCTGGACGAGCCGACCTACTTCGTGTTCAACAAGCGAGATCTCGGATCACCGTCCGCGGATGTCACGGTCGAACCGCCGGCTGTGATCTCCTGCGGTCGCGGCAGCCCTCCCAGTGGTGCGCCGCAGATGAGCCTCGTGGGTCGAGTATGGCGACACAGGACGTCGCCGTGATGTGACTGCGGTAGGCTTTGTGCGGCCGTGCCCTGGTGACGTGGCTACGAGGATGAGCATGGTCTAGCCTCAATGCCGTTGTGTTAGGTGGTTTGTAGCCTGGTAGTGTCCGGCGTCCGGAGGTGATCACACTCGGATGCCACGCGCCGGCCAGACCAAGCCACCGGTCATGCCCCGCCTGTCGGATCGGATCGCGGTCGGGGTGCTGACCCGGACCTTCCCGCCCGAGCTGGTGGATCGGGTGATCGCCACGACCGGCCGGGGCGAGCAGCGCCAGCGGCTGCTGCCCGCCCGCGTGGTCGTCTCCGACACCCTGGCGATGTGCCTGTTCGCGCACGTGGGCTACGAGGAGGTCATGCGACTGCTGGTCGAGGGGCTGGCGTGGGCCAGGCGCTGGCGAGGCGCCTGGCAGGTCCCCGACAAACACTCGATCGCCCGCGCCAGGGCCAGGCTGGGGCCGGCACCGCTGCGGGCGCTGTTTGCCGAGGTCGTCCGACCGCTGGCGACCCGGAAGACGAACGGGGCGTGGTATCGGGACTGGCGGCTGGTCGCGCTGGACGGCACCACCCTGGACGTGCCGGACACGCCCGCCAACGTGGCGGCGTTCGGCCGGCCCGGCGGGGGCCGCGGGCAGGGGGCGTCCCGCAGGTGCGGCTGGTGGGGCTGACCGACTGCGGCACGCATGCGATCGTGGACCCAGGCCATGGGCGGGCTGCACCTGGGCGAGAGCTCGCTGGCGCCGTCGCTGGCACGTTCGCTGGGGCCGGGGATGCTGCTGCTGGTCGACCAGGGCCTGTGCGGCCTGCAAGCTGTGGCGCAGCTTCCAGGCCACCGGCGCGGAGCTGGGGTGGCGCTGCCGCGCCGACGTCACGCTGCCGGTGCTGGAGGTGTTCGCTGACGGCTCCTGGCGCAGCGAGCTGGGCCACAGCCAGCCCGCGGGCAAGCGGGTCGCGGTGCGGGTCGTGGACGACCGCCTGGACGATCCCGGCCGGGTGGGTGCGCCGGAGGGCTACCGGCTGATCACCACGATCGGCGACCCCGAGCGCGCCCCCGGCGGCCGAGCTGCCGGCGCTGTATCCGCAGCGGTGGGAACAGGAGGGTGTGCTGGATGCGCTGAAGACCCACCAGCGCGGCCCGGGGGTGGTGTTGCGCAGCCGCGATCCCGACGGGGTCATCCAGGAGGTGTGGGCGCACCTGCTGGTCCACGACGCCATCCGTGCGCTGATGCACCAGGCCGCGCTGGGCGGCGAGGTGGACCCCGACCGGTTGTCGTTGACCCGCAGCCTGCACATCGCGCGTCGGCAGGTGACCAGCCAGGCCGCGTTTTCCCCCTCGGCGGCTGGCCAGGGCGACCCGGCAGGCGGTCGCTGCGGTGCTGCGGCACCTGCTCCCCCCGCGCCGGCTGCGCGCCTGGCCGCGGGTGGTCAAGCGCAAGATGCGCGAACTTCCCGCGCAAGCGCGACCCCCATCGCCACTGGCCGCAGCCGACCAAGCCGCCAGACGAGGCCGTCGTGATCGTGGCCTGCACCGCCCGCGGACCCTAACCCAACGGCATTGGGTCTAGCCTAAGGCTGGTGGGGCTAATGGTCAGGTCGCAGTCTGTCGGGCCTTGAGCGACGGTCTGATCGTGTTCGCAAGCCACGATCAGTGAGAGCGGTAGAAAGCCAGGTCGCTACCGAGTCGGCTGTGGGCCTCGTCGACCGGGTGGGAATGCCATTGCGGGCCGGCCGTGAGCTTGACGCTGGTGTTGCCTGGGTGGACCAGGCCGACGTAGAAGTCGCTGCCGACCAGGGCCACTGCCGCGCGCTCGGCCGCTCTCCAGATGAACTCCGTGTCCTCTCCCACCGCCAAGTTGGGGAACGGCGAGCGCGACCATAGCTCGGGCGGTAACACAGGGTGTTCCCGGCAACCCAACGGCGCAGGTGCGCCGGGTCGACACATTGCCACGCGGCGTCGGCCGCGGGGTAGTAAAGCTGCTCGCGCGCCCCGCACAAGCTGGCCACGGCGCTCAGTGCCTCGACCTGCCGGCGCAGCCGGTCGGGGCCGATCCAATCGTCGTCGTCCCAATGGGCGATGAGTGGCCCGCTGGCCAGCTCGTTGCACAGGTTGCGCTTGGCGCCGAGGATCATGCGCCGGTCCAAGGCCATATAGCGAACGCGCGGGTCGTCGGCCACACGCTCCTCGCCATCGTCCACCATCACCAGCTCCCGGTTCGAATACTCCTAGCGCTGAAAGTAGCGGATCGCCCGGGCGACGAAGGACCGCCTGTCGCGCGTTGGCATCACGCAGCTCACCAGCGGGCGTCGGCTGGGGGCGGGGTAGATCGAGGTCCAGCCGGCGATCGCTGTGCATAGAAGTTTCTGTCCGCGGCGGGCAGCGGGGGCTCGGGCACGCGCCGCCAGCCGGACGAGTCGATGAACTGGCCGAGCGGGAATGACCAAGTGTCGGCCGTGTGGCGCACGTACAAGAACAGCGCCTCGGCCGGCACGCGCTCGATCCGGGCCCCGCGGTGTAGCGCCTCGCGCAGGAAACCAGCATCCTCCGCCAAGGAGGAGTCCGGGTAACGCGCCAGCCGCTCCCACACCTCGCGCCGGAATGCGAGCGTGCCGCCGTGCACGTCACCGCTGAACATGCGGCTGAGCAACTCAGGCGAGACGCACCGGAACTCCCAGCGCGGCACGTCGAAGAAGGTTGTACTCGATCCTCCAGTCGTTGACCAGCACCCGGGCTTCGAGCACGGTGTTGAACGCTTCCACGGCGAGCACTTCGTCGCGTAGCCGTCTACTGAAGCTCTCGACGTAGGGGTTCTCCCAAGACGAGCTGCAGGACGGATCCTCAGCATGCCTCCTCGCGGAGGCGGACGGGATCGAACCCGCCAGGCGGGGGCTGCCCGCCTCACTGGTTTTGAAGACTTAATTTTGTCAGCCAATAGCGAGACTGGCAGTAAGAACGCAGGTCAGGAGCCTTATGTGGGCACCAAGAGCGTCGTAGGAAACGGCTTCACCAATAGCACGAATGGCGATTCTGTGCCAGCGTCCGTGCCGCCTCGCCGAGCCCGATGTGACGGAGGTGGCATCGGGGCAGCGGTGGGCGGAAGGCGGAACAGCGGCGGCAGGCGTCGCGACCTGAAGGCGTCGCCAGGCTGGTTGCCGCGGGAATTCCGGCCGCCGCCGAGGTTCCGCCGACAGCGCCACGAGCATGCCTCACCCGATGCAGGTTGGCGCGCCTGAGCGGTGGTGACGGCGGGAGGACGGCGAGGGCCCGCGGCGAAGGCCGCCCCGACGCGACCATGCCTGCCGACCCCCTTGGGCGCCCCGAGAGCTATGGAACGGGAACTGCCGGGAAGCTGCCGGGAAGCTGCCTGGACTCCTGCAGCCGGATCGCCGACCGTTCTAGATGGCGGGCTGCGCGGAGGCTGGTTCGGAAACGGGGCTCGGGATCGCAGTGGCGGCGACGCGCAGGCCCCCGCCAGGCAGTCGTCAGCCAGCAGCGACCACAGAAGGTCCTAACCGGACAATGTTCGAACCATCCCGAGGCTGCGGACCTGCCTGCTCAAGCTCGCAGACTCGTTGGGGGTTGAGGGCGCTTCGCGTCTGAGCGGGGAGTGAGGTAGGTCGACATGGGCGGCGCTGCAGCAGTCGAGCGTGATCTGCTCGCGCCCGGCGACCACGACGTTGATTCGACCGTCGTGTGTGTGCTGACCCGCTTCGGCCTCCGGCGGCCGTGGCACCTGCTCCGGACGTATGTCGCCTA
>DASYUT010000120.1 GCA_036000965.1 Actinomycetes bacterium | reverse complement strand
GCCGTGGCCGCGGTCGCGGGTGTGGTCGGCGATCGGGATATCGCGCCACGGCAGGGTGGCGAGTTGATGGTAGAGGCTGGGCTGGTTGGCCTTGACGATCAGGATGTACGCGGCGTGTTTGTGGGTGACCAGCCAGTCGGCATGCTCGCGTTGGGTGTGCATGGCGTCGGCGGTGATGACCCGGCCGGCCAGGTCCAGGCCGTCCAGCAGTGGCTGGAACCCGGTGATCTCGTTGGTCTTGGTGTCGACGTCGGTCTGGGTCAGGACCGCGCGGGTGGCGTGGTCCATGGCGGCCAGCAGGTGGACCTGCGGGAGGGGGTGGTGGCCGCTGCCGCGCAGGGTCTTGCCGTCGACGGCGACCGCCCGCCGCGGCGGGCGGGGTGGTGGCGGTGACGGCTGCTGGGCAGCCAGCCAGGCGCCGATGGCGCGGTCCAGCGCGTCGGCGTCGATGCGGGCCAGCACGCGGCGCACGGTGGCCTCGCCGGGTGGCCGCCAGGTGCCGGTGAGCAGGTCACGGCGCACCCCGAGCGCGGCCAGCACCTGGCCGGGCGCGTCGCTGGCCCACTCGCCGATCGCGGCAAGCGATCTCGCGCCGGTCAACACCGCGCACACCGCCACGGCCAGCACGGTGGCAGGCGTGTGCCGTCGGCCGCGTCGGTGGCGTGGGTCGGCGATCTGGGCGAGGGAGTCGAGCAGGTCACGGTATTGCCCGGGTGCCAGCGCGGCGGGTGCGTCCAGCCGCTGGGCAACGGCGGCAATGGGGGATGATGGAGGGGCAGGCACGGTCTTCCGGACTGGTCATGGGCTTCGATACCCGCATGATCGCCGGGAACCGTGCCTGTACTACATGCAGCCCAGTCCACTCACCCGAGCATCACCAACCAGACAAGCCCGCACTATGCCGAGGCCCTGGGCTACCCCCCGAGCTCAATCCGGTCGAGCCGCTGTGGGCCAGCCTCAAGGGCACCGGGTTGGCCAACCTGGCCGGTGACACCCTGGAGGAGATCATTGCGGCGGTCGAGCGTGGCATCCAGCGGATCCGGGCTACCCTGCACCTGCCGTTTTCGTTCCTGCGCCGCTGCGGACTGTCCCCATGGTGAGAACCACGTCACTGGAACCGGCGACCTTCGTCGGCCTCACTCATGCGGGTAGCCCGTGACGACGCAGACTGAGGAGGACGCCTCGTGGCAGCGGACCTCAACCACCACCATCGCGTCACGCTCGAGAAGATCTTCAGCCACCCGTTGAGCGGCAACGTCGAGTGGCGCCAGGTGCTGTCGCTTCTGGAGGCCGTCGGAACGACAACCCAGGAGCCCAACGGCAAGGTCAAGGTCGAGCTCGGCGGCGAGACCCAGGTCCTGCAGCCGCCAGACGACAAGGACCTCGACCGACAGCTGATCGTTGACCTGCGTCGGATGCTCACCAAC
Organism: Actinomycetes bacterium; assembly: GCA_036000965.1. Classification (NCBI taxonomy): domain Bacteria; kingdom Bacillati; phylum Actinomycetota; class Actinomycetes; species Actinomycetes bacterium. Next base: position 1,870 of record DASYUT010000120.1, on the reverse strand, counting down.
GCCGGCTTCGACCCGAGCTAGCGGAGCCATTCGCTGCCTTTACGCGGCCCGGCCAAAGGGGCCGCAGGCGGCATTACAGAGCTTCGCGCTCCAGCCGGCGTCCTGGTCGGCGCGCCGCGAGGCCGCGACTGGCCAGTCGCGCTGGCCACCGGCAGATGCGAACGCCGGCCGACGCCAACGATGCTTGTAGTCGCCTACCGAGGGGACCTACCGAGGGGGACCCATGGACTTCTCCGCGAAGCTCGACGATCTCCAGCAACGTGCCGCCCATGCCAAGGCGGCGGCCCAGGCGGCTGTGTCGGAGTCCCGTGAGCAGCTGCGCCAGCGTATCGACCAGGCCAAGGTGGACGTGGACCTGGCCGCCATGGACGCCGGGCAGCAGGTCGGTGAGGCCGCGGCCAGTGCCCGCAGCAAGTGGGCCCAGATGAAGGCCGACGCCGCCGCCAAGCTGGACGACTTCGAAGCGAAGATGGACAGGCGGGCCGACCAGCGGGATGCCAAGCTTGCCGCCCGCCAGGCAGATGGGACGGAAGCTGACGCCGCCGACGCGATCGAGTTCGCCGCCTGGACGGTCGACCACGCGCGGCTGGCCGTGCTGGACGCCATCGACACCCGGGTCTACGCCGACGAACTCGCCCAGCAAGGGAGGCGGCAATGAGCAGAACCGAGGACCGCACAGGCGGCGACCTTCGTGAGGGCTACGCCGAGGTCGGCGACATACGATTGCATTACGTCGAAACCGGCGATGGGCCGCTGATCGTTCTGCTGCACGGCTTCCCCGAGTTCTGGTACGGCTGGCGGCTGCAGATCAAACCGCTCGCGGCGGCGGGATTCCGCGTCGTTGCACCCGACATGCGCGGCTACAACCTGTCATCGCGGCCGGACGGCGTCGCGGCCTACGACACCGACCGGCTGGCCGCCGACATCCGCGGTCTCATCCAAGAACGCGGCGCCGAGTCCGCGCTACTGGTCGGTCACGACTGGGGCGGAACCGTCGCCTGGGCCACCGCGATGCACCACCCCGAGGTCGTGGACCGGCTGGCCATCCTCAACGCGGCCCATCCGCGGAAGCTATCGCAGGGACTGCACCACCCGGGCCAGCTCCGCAAGTCCTGGTACTTCTTCTTCTTCCAGCTCCCGGAGCTGCCCGAAAGCGTCGTGCACGCCGACGGTTGGCGGTTCTTCCGGCACTTTGTGGACGACGCCCGGCCGGCCGGCCTATACGCCGGAGGAGATCGACCGCTACGTCGAGGCGTGGTCGCAGCCAGGCGCGGCAACCGGGATGATCAACTACTACCGGTCCTCGGTGCGAACCTCGCCCAAGCGCGCCGAAGCGGCGCTTCGCCCGATCAGCGCGCCCACCCTGGTCATTTGGGGGCAACGCGATCGCTACCTCGGCCCAGAACTAGCCGAGCCCGAGCACGACGATGTGCCCAACCTCGACCGCGTCGAGCGCCTGCCCGACGCGTCGCACTGGGTCCATCACGACGAGCCTGAGCGCGTCACAAAACTGCTCATCGACTTCTTCGCCCCCGCCCTGCCAACCGAGAACCGCTGATGTCGACCAGGTAATCACTCGACCGAGCTAGCCACATGACCGGGGAAGGTGCTAAGGCCCCCTGACTGCGGCCGGATAGTGATGTGAGCACTCGCTTTACTGGGAACGCCTGCTGACCGCAGCCGTCATGACAGCGGCCGCCGCTTGGGGTGGTAAGGCAGATGGCTGAAGTCCCGGGGACGTCGTCGCGGCAGCGGTGGACCCTGGTGCTGGTGTGCACGGCGGCGTTCATGTTGCTGCTGGATATCACCGTGGTGAGCGTGGCGCTGCCATCGATTCAGCGGGATCTGCGGGCGAGCCTGCCGGACCTGC
>DASYUT010000119.1 GCA_036000965.1 Actinomycetes bacterium | reverse complement strand
CATGGCACAGGCGCTCTTGGGGGGCCGTGGGGGGAGCGTGTCCTGGTGCGCCCGCGGCTCCCCCGGGAAGCTGGCACCGGCGCTCTGGGGGGGCCGTGGGGGGAGCGAGCTCCCCCCACATCGAACGAGGACCGCCGGGAGACGCCCTTCCGGCGACATCCGATCAAGGAGTGGAGGATGAGAGTCCCGCTGTCCTGGCTGGCCGACCACGTCGAGGTCGGCGTGTCAGCCACCACGCTGGCCGACCGGCTCACCGCCGCCGGCCTCGAGATCGAGGCCGTCGACCGGGTCGGGGAGGACCTCGCCGGCGTCGTCACCTCCCGCGTGCTCGAGGTCGACCGCCACCCCCATGCCGACCGGCTCGCCCTGGTCCGCATCGACGTCGGCGGCGACGAGCGCCTGGTGGTGTGCGGCGCCCACAACCACGCCCCCGGCGACGTGGTCGCCTGGGCCGCGCCAGGCGCGAAGCTGCCTGGCGGGGTGGAGATCGGCCGCAAGCAGGTCCGCGGGGTCACCTCCGACGGCATGCTCGCCTCGGCCCGCGAGCTCGGCGTGCTCGACGACCACGCCGGCATCCTCGTGCTGCCCCCGGACACGCCGGTCGGCGCCGACCTGGTCGAGGCCGCCGGCATGCGCGACACCGTGCTCGACCTCAAGACCTACCCGAACCGGGGCGACACCCTGTCGATCCGAGGGGTTGCCCGGGAGGCCGCCCTGGTGCTGGGCGCCGAGCTGAAGCCCCTCGACCTCTCGGTGCCCGACACCGGGTCGCCCGCCTCGGGGCTGGCCACGGTCGAGGTGGAGGACACCGAGGGCTGCCCGCTCTACGTCGCCCGGGTCGTCGAGGGCCTGGACGCGGCTCGCCCGGCCCCGCTGTGGATGGTCCGCCGCCTGTGGCTGTACGGGCAGCGGCCGCTCGGCGCGGTCGTCGACGTGACCAACTATCTGCTCATCGACCAGGGCCAGCCGCTGCACGCCTTCGACCTGGACCGGGTCCCCGGGCAGCGCATCCTGGTCCGTCGGGCCCGGGAGGGCGAGCGGCTGCGCACTCTGGACGGCCGCGAGCGCACCCTGACCGCCGCCGACACGCTGATCACCTCGGGCGAGCAGCCGCTCGCCCTGGCCGGGATCATGGGCGGCGAGGAGTCGGAGGTCCGCGAGGACACCCGGCGGGTCCTGATCGAGTCGGCCCACTTCCCTCCGGCCACCGTGCTGCGCACCATGCGCCGTCTCGGCATGCACACCGAAGGTGGCCAGCGCTGGGTCAAGGGCGTCGACCCGGCCGGGGCCGGGCCCGTCGCCGACCAGGCCGCCGCGCTCATGGCCCGCCTGGCCGGAGGCACGGTGGCGGCCGGCCGGCTGGAGGCCGGCCCCGGCGTGCCCGAACGGCCGGTCGTGCGGCTCGACTGGACCCGCTCCGCGGCCCGGCTCGGCGCCCCGGCCAACCCCGAGTTCGCCGCCGGGTTCCTGCGCGGCGTCGGCTGCCGGACCGAGGTCCAGCACCCGGGCACCGTGCTCGCGGTCCCGCCGAGCTGGCGCTTCGACATCGAGGGGTGGGCCGACCTGGAGGAGGAGGTGGCGCGCTGCTGGGGCTACGCCAACCTGCCGGTCACCCTGCCCAAGGCCACCGGCGGCCGGCTCGCCACCGACCAGCGCCTGCGCCGCAGCCTGCGCGAGGTGCTCGCCGGCATGGGCGTGACCGAGGCCCAGACCTGGCCGTTCCTGGCCCAGGCCGCGTTCGACAAGCTCGGGCTGGCCGCCGACGACCCCCGGCGGCGAACCCTGCGCCTGGCCAACCCGGTGTCGGAGGAGGCGCCGGAGCTGCGCACCACCCTGCTGCCCGGGCTGGCCGACGTGGCCAGGCGCAACCTCGACCGCGGCCTCCCCGGGACGGCCCTGTTCGAGCTCGGCCTGGTGTTCCTGCCCGACCCGGGGCGGCCCGGGGGCTCCGGCCCTGGCGCGGGGCCGCCTGGGGGCTCCGGCCCCGGCGCGGGGCCGCCCGGGGGCTCCGGCCTGCCCGCCGGGGCGGGTGGCGAGCTGGCGGGGAAGCCCAGGCCGGGCGGGAACGAGAGCCTGCCCGACCAGCCGCTCGTCCTCGGCCTGGTGCTCGCCGGCCAGCGCCCTGTCGGGCGCTTCGACGACCCCAGGGCCGACTACGACCTGGCCGACGTGAAGGGGGTCGTGGAAGGACTCGTGGCCGCCCTGGGGATCGAGGGCGTCAGCTACCGGGCCGAGGACCCCATGCCGTTCCACCCGGGCCACTGCGCCGGGGTGCTGCTCGGCGACACCCCGGTCGGGCTCCTCGGGCAGCTCCACCCCCGGGTGACCGCCGCGCTCGAGCTGCCCGCGGCCACCCACGCGGCCGAGCTGTGGGTCGAGCCGCTGCTCACCGCGGTGCCGGCCATGCGCCCGGCGCCGGCGCCGTCGCCCTACCCGGAGCTCTCCTTCGACGTGGCCTTCCTGGTGCCGCCGGGCGTGGCGGCGGGGTCGCTCGAGGCAGTCCTGCGCGAGGCCGGCGGCGAGCTGCTCACCCGGCTGACCCTGTTCGACGCGTACGAGGGCCCGCCGCTGCCCTCCGGCCACCGCAACCTCGCCTACCGGGTCGCGCTGCAGGCCCGCGACCGCACCCTGACCGACGCGGAGGCGCGGGCGGTGAGGGACCAGATGGAGGCGCTCGCCCGCGAGCGTCTCCAGGCGGTGCTGCGCGCGGCCGAGTAACAAGGGGCGCGACGCGTCCGGCGGCCGAGTACAAGGCGCGCGACGCGTCCGGCGGCCGAGTAACAAAGGGAGCGCGACGCGCCCGAGGGGTGTGCTCGGCTCCCCGGACCCGTAGGCTCTTGTTCATGTTCGACCCCCAAGGCGACTGGAGGGAGCCAGGTGGTGGACTACACGGTCGCGGGCGTCGAGGGCGGCGTCTGCGCCCCGCGCGGGTTCCGGGCTGCGGGCGTGGACGCCGGCCTGGTGGCCGGCGGCGGCCCGGACCTCGCCCTGCTGGTCAGCCAGCAGAGCGCGGTGGCGGCGGGCCGGTTCACCTCCAACCGCTTCCCGTCGGCGCCCGTGCGTTGGTCGCGCCGCCGGCTGGAGAGCGGCCTGGCCCGCGCCGTGCTCGTCCACGCCGGCGCGGCCAACGCGGTCACCGGGCCGGAGGGCGACGCCGACGCGGCCGCGCTCGCGGGCCAGTGCGCCACCGCGCTCGGCTGCGGCGCCGAGGAGGTGCTGCTCCTTGGCACCGGCGAGATCGGCGTGCGGCTCCCGGCCGAGCACGCCGCCGAGGGCGCCGAGAAGGCGGTGGCCGTGCTCAGCCGGCGCGGCTCGGACGACGTGGCCAAGGCGCTGGCCGCCTCCGGCGGGGTCGTGCGCCAGCACGCGGTGGCGGTCGCCTGGTCGGAGGGGGAGGTCCGCATCGGCGCGGTCGCCAAGGCATCGGCCCCGTTCGCGCCCTCCTTCGCCACCACCTTGGCCGTGCTCACCACCGACGCGACCGTCGAGCGGCCCGTGCTCGACGCCGTCCTGGCCCGGGCGGTCGGCCGCTCCTTCGAGCGGGTGCTGGTCGACCAGGGTCCCGGCATGGCCGATGCGGTGGTGCTGCTGGCCAACGCGACCGCGGCCGCGCCGCTGCTCGTGGCCGGCTCCGAGGGGGCCCTGGCGTTCGAGTCCGCCCTCGGCCAGCTCTGCGAGCTGCTCGCCGAGGGCCTGGCCATGCGCGTGCCCGGCGCCCGGAAGCTGGTCGTCATCACCGTGCACGGGGCCGCCGAGCACGCCCACGCACTCGCCGCCGCCCGCGCCGTGGCCGGCTCCATCGCGGTCCGGGCGGGCCTCGCCGCCGGCCACCCGGTGTGGCCGGCGGTGCTCGACGCGCTCGGCGCAGCCGGCGTCGAGCTCGACCCGAGCCAGGTCGGCGTGCGCTTCGGCCCGGTCACCGTCGTGGCCGGTGGGCGGGTCGCACCCCACGACGAGCGGGCGGCCGCGGCGGTTGCCGCCAAGGCTCAGGTCGACCTGGCCGTGGACCTCGGCGTCGGCCCCGCCGCAGCCACCGTCAGCACGACGGACCTCCCACCCGAAGCGCTCACCTTTCGCCGGCCTGGCTGAAGTCCCCGGTCGATGTGGGGGGAGCTCGCTCTGCCGGCGATGGCGGCGACCGCCGGCCTTGGTCTGCGCGCAGCGGCGTGCCCTGACCGTCGTCCTGGTTCGATGTGGGGGGAGCTCGCTCTGGCGGCGACTGTCGCCCTTGGTCTGCGCGCAGCGGCGTGCCCTGACCGTCGTCCTGGTTCGATGTGGGGGGCGCTCGCTCCCCCCACGGCCCCCCAAGAGCGCCTGTGCCATGGTCAGGCGGATCCCCCGGGCTCCCACGGCCCCAAGAGCGCCGGTGCCATGGCCCGGTGGATCCCGCCACACCCCACGGCCTCCCAAGAGCGCCGGTGCCATGGCAGGGCGGATCCCGAAGGGCCCTGTGCCCTGGTCGGCCGACCGGTCTGCGCGCTAATCGGTCCTTCCGGACAGGGCGGACGGGTCCGAGGTTGTGGCCCAAGGTCACGGCAGCATGGCAGACTTGTTCGCTCCGGCGCGGTGGCCGGCCCGTCCGAGGCGACGCGAGACCCGTGCCCCGCGGCGGTCAGGACGCAACCCAGAAAGGGCAGCGCTGATGGCTTCCAACCGGGTGCTCGTGGTCGAGGACGACCCGAGCGTGCGCGGGCTCATCCAGACGATCCTCGAGGACGAGGCCCTCGAGGTGGTGGTCGCCGGGGACGGCGAGGAAGGGCTCCGGCTGGCCCGGTCCATCGACCCCCAGGTCGTCCTGGTCGACGTCATGATGCCCGGCCTGGGCGGCCCCGAGGTCATCGAGCGCCTGCGCGACCAGGACGGCTCGCTGCCCTTCGCCGTCCTGGTGGTGACCGGCGCGGCCGAGGTCGTCACCTCGCTGCGCGGCGAGCTCGGCCCGGACGCCGTCCTCGAGAAGCCCTTCGACATCACCACCCTCGCCGCCCGGGTCAGGTCGCTGGCCGAGCGCGGCGCGGCGGGGCAAAGGAGCACCCCATGAGCGGCAAGCGCGACTTCCTCTCCATTGACGACGTCTCCCCGGAGGAGCTGACCGCCCTGCTCGACGGGGCCGACCGGCACAAGGCCGAGCGACGGCCCCGCGCCACCCTGGCCGGCCGGACGGTCGCGCTGGTGTTCGAGAAGCCGTCCACCCGCACCCGGGTCTCGTTCGAGGTGGCAGTGCACGAGCTGGGCGGCTACCCGCTGCCGCTGTCCGGCTCGGACCTGCAGCTCGGCCGGGGCGAGACCATGGAGGACACCGCCGCCGTCCTCTCCCGCTACGTGCACGCCATCGTGCTGCGCACCTTCGCCCAGGAGAACCTCGAGCGGCTCGCCAAGGCCGGGACCGTGCCGGTCGTCAACGCGCTGTCGGACTACTCCCACCCCTGCCAGGCCCTCGCCGACCTGCAGACTATCCGCGAGCGCAGGAACCGGCTGGCCGGCCTGCGCCTGGCCTACCTGGGCGACGGCAACAACGTCGCCCACAGCCTGCTGTTCGCCGGCGCCAAGACGGGCATGCACGTGGCCGTCGCCACCCCCTCCGGCTACGAGCCGATCCCGCAGGTGGTCAGGCGCGCCACCGAGATCGCGGCTGGGACCGGGGGCAGCGTCGAGCTGACCCACGACCCGTCGGTGGCGGTCAAGGACGCCGACGTCCTCTACACCGACGTGTGGGCGTCGATGGGCCAGGAGCTCGAGCACGGCGAGCGCGCCCTCATCTTCAAGCCCTACCAGCTCTCCACCGACACGCTGGGCGCTGCCGCCAGCGACGTCGTCGTGCTCCACTGCCTGCCGGCCCACCGGGGGGAGGAGATCGCGGCCGAGGTGATGGACGGCCCCAACTCGGCCGTGTTCGACCAGGCCGAGAACCGCCTGCACACCCAGAAGGCGCTGCTGTCGTGGCTGCTCACCGGGTCCCCCAATCCCCGGTGAGCGGCTCGTGGCCGCCCGGGGTGAGCGGCTCGTGGCCGCCTCCGGTGAGCGGCGCGTGGCCACCCCGGCCCCCGCGCGGCGCGGGTGGGCCGTGAGGCGCGGCCGTGCCGCGATCTGGCCCGCACTGGCCGTGCCGGCCGGGGCGGCGGGCTCCACGCTCACCACCGCGGTCGCCGCCGCGGTCGCGGGCAGGCAGTCCGACCTCGCGCTGCAGCCGGTCGAGCTGACCCTGCGGGTGGCCCTGCTCCTGGCAGCCCCCTGCGTGGGCGCCATGGTGGCCGCCGTGGTCATCCCGAGGCCGAGCCAGGAGGCCATCTACCGCTTGGCCGTGGTCGGGATCGGGCTCGGGGTGCCGTTCGGGCCGGTGCTGGTGCTGCACCTGGACCGGGTGGTGGAGTTCGGGCTGGGCACGACCCTGCTCACCCTCGGCGTGCTCGTCGTCTGGGGGCTGGTCGGATCGGCCCTGGCCGCCGGCTGGTGGATGCGGCCGTCGAGATGGGTCGAGCGCACCGAGCTGCCCGGGCCCGAGCTGCCCGGGCCGGAGCCGCCCCGCTGATGCCCTCCACCGCCGACCGGGAGCGCTGATGCCCTCCACCGCCAACGAGGAGCTTGCCGGCCTGTTCGCGGAGATGGCCGAGCTCCTGGAGCTGTCAGGGGAGACCGGCTTCCGGGTCCGCGCCTACGAGCGGGGCGCGCGCGTCCTCTCCGGCCACGAGGCCGACCTGGCCACCCTGTCGGAGCGGGAGCTGGCGGCGATCCCCGGGGTCGGCAAGGCGATCGCCGCCAAGGTGGCCGAGTACCTCCGCACCGGGCACGTCCAGGCGCTGGAGCGCCTCCGGGCCGAGGTCCCGTCCAGCCTGCGCGCGCTCGTCCGGGTGCCCGGGCTCGGCCCGGCCAAGGCGCGTCTGCTCCACGAGCGGCTGGGCGTGACCGGGGTCGAGGAGCTCGCTGACGCGGTCGCCGCCGGCCGGGTGGCCGGCCTGCCCGGCATGGGCGCCCGCACCCAGGCCAACCTCGCCCGCGCCCTCGAGCGGCTCGCCGGTAGGACCGGCGCGCCGCCGGGCGGGAGTGTGACCGGCATCCCCTTGGCCACCGCCCTCCCCCTCGCCGAGCGGCTGCGCGACCGGCTCGCGGGCACCGGCGGCGCCGTCGCCGTCGAGGTGGCCGGCTCCCTCCGCCGCATGAAGGCGGCCGTGCACGACCTCGACCTGCTCGCCGCGGCCCGCGAGCCGGCCGAGCTCACCCGCGCGTTCGCGGGCCTGGACGAGGCCGCTGAGGTGCTCGCCCTCGGCGACACCAAGGCGTCGGTCCGGACCAGGCAGGGCGTGCAGGTCGACCTGCGCGTGGTCCGGCCCGAGGTCTGGGGGGCCGCCCTGCAGTACTTCACCGGCTCCAAGGAGCACAACGTCAGGGTCCGGGAGCTGGCGGTCAGGGCCGGCTTCAAGCTTTCCGAGTACGGCCTGTTCACCAGGGACGGCGAGCTGGTCGTGGCCGAGACCGAGGAGGTCGTGTACGAGCGGCTGGGGCTCGAGTGGGTGCCGCCGGTGCTCCGCGAGGACCGCGGCGAGGTCGAGGCGGCCGCCCGCGGCGCGCTGCCCCGGCTGGTCGGCCTAGCCGACGTCGGCGGGGACCTGCACTGCCACACCGACCTGTCGCCGGACGGGACCGCGCCGCTCGAGGTGATGGTCGACGCCGCCCGACGGCGCGGCTACCGCTTCCTCGCCGTCACCGACCATGCGGAGCGGTTGTCGCTCGGGGGCGCGGGGGTGGGCGCGCTGCTCGCCCAGCGGGCGCGCCTGCGCGAGCTGGCCTCGCAGTACCACGGCGACCTCGAGCTGCTCCACGGCGCCGAGCTGAACATCGGGCGCGACGGCAGCCTCGACTACGACGACGGCTTCCTCGACACCTTCGACGTGCTCGTGGCCAGCGTCCACGACCAGCTCGACCAGCCCAGGCAGGAGCTGACCGCGCGCCTGGTGGCCGCCTGCGAGCACCCGGCCGTCAACGTGATCGGCCACCCGACCGGCCGCCTGATCGGCAGCCGGGCAGCGGGTGACGTGGACGTCGAGGCCCTGTTCCAGGCCGCGGCGCGGACCGGCACGGCGCTCGAGGTGAACGGCTCGCCCCGCCGCCTGGACCTGGCCGACGAACACGTCCGGCTGGCCGGACGGTTCGGCGTGCTGCTCGCGTTCGGGTCCGACAGCCACGGTCCCGGCCACCTCGACAACATGCGCTTCGCGGTGGCCACCGCGGGCCGCGGTTGGGCCACCCCGGACCGGGTCGTCAACGCCCTGCCGCCCTCCGAGCTGCGCCGCTTCCTGGCCAAGGGTCGCAAGGGTCGGCCATGACGGCCGCGGGCACGAGTCGGACCGGGTGCGGGTGGGAGGTGCGCCGGTGACCACCCGGCCCGACCCCGGGGCACCCCGGCCCGAGGCACCCCGGCCCGCGGTGCCCCGAGGCGAGTCCTCCGGGTCCCGGGGCAGCGGGCCGCCTGCCGGGGCGCTCCGGCCCGCGGCACCCCAGCCCGAGGATCCCAGGGCCGGGGGCGGTGGGCTGCTCGCCGGGGCGCTCGACCCGCTGCCGCGCTCGTTCTACCAGCGTCCGGTCCTCGAGGTGACCCGCGACCTGCTCGGGCGCCTGCTCGTCCACGACGCGCCCGAGGGGCGCAGCGCCGTGCGGATCGTCGAGGCCGAGGCCTACGACGGGACCGGGCAGGACCCGGCCAGCCACGCGCACCGGGGCCGCACCGCCCGCAACGCGGTGATGTTCGGGCCCCCCGGGCACCTCTACGTCTACTTCACCTACGGTGTGCACTGGTGCGTGAATGTGGTCTGTGCGCCCGCCGGCGTGGCCCAGGCGGTGCTGGTCCGGGCCGGGGAGCCGGTTCTCGGCGCCGAGCTGATGGCGGCCAGACGCCCGGCCGCCCGGCCGCGGGACCTCACCCGCGGCCCGGCCCGCCTGGCCGCTGCGCTCGGGCTGGCGGGCTGGGCCAACGGCGCCGACCTCACCACCGGGCCGGTGCTGCTCACCGCCGGTTGGCCGGTGGACGAGACCGCGGTCGCCTGGACCGGCCGGGTCGGCCTCACCGCCGCGGCCGACCGGCCCTGGCGAGCGCTGGTGGCCGACAACCCCTGGGCCTCGCCCGGCCGCCCCGGCCCGGCACCCCCGCGCCGCCCGACCCGCCCGTCCTGACCGGCACTGTCCGGCCCGGCACTGTCCGGCCCGGCACTGTCCGGCCCCGCCCCGGGCCTCACCCTGGCGGCGGAGGGGTGCCGGGCGGGGGAGCGCAGTCCCCCGGGTTGACCCACAGGGCCACCCGCTGGCCGGCGGGCACCTGGGCGCCCGGGCCGGGCGCCGCCTTCCACACCAGGTCCGGGCGGGCGGCCGCCGCCGCTGGGTCGCTGTCGCATGACGAGGTGGCCAGCCCGTCCAGGCCCGCCTGGCCGAGCAGGCGCAGCGCGGTCTCCGAGGGCTGGCCGAGCACGTCCGGCACCAGCGTGACCCCGAGCCCACCCTCTCCCCGGGCACCGACCGCCACGGTGAGCTCGACGGGGGACCCAGGAGCCCGCGCCGTCCCGCCGGGCGGGGACTGGCGCAGTACCTCGCCGGGGGCCGCGCCAGGCTCGGCCACGAGCCGCTGGACGAGCCGGAAGCCGGCCGTGCCCAGCCAGGAGCCGGCCGTGGCCACGGGCAGGCCGACCACAGCGGGGACCACTCCCCGGGCGGGCCCGGCCGGCCGGGCGCACCTGGCCGTCGGCTCGGTGCCTGCGAGGTAGGTCACCGACCCCACGTCGCTCGCGGCGGTGAAGCGGTTCGGCAGGCAGTTGCCGCCCACGTCGACCATGACGGCGACAACCTCGGTGGCCGGTGGCGGGAAGCCGACCGCCGGCTGCCCGGCCAGCGCACGGCGCATGAACCGGGCCCAGATCGCGGCCGGCAGGGTGCCGCCCAGGACCGGGCTCGGCGTCCGTGGCGGCGTCATCGAGATCGCCCCCTGTGGGAACCCGACCCAGACGGCGGCGGCCAGGTCCGGGGTGTACCCGGCGAACCAGGCGTCGGCGTTGCCCTGGGTGGTGCCGGTCTTGCCGGCTGCGGGCCGGCCGATGGCGGCCCGGACGCCGGTGCCGTGCTCGACCACGCCGCGCAGCACGTCGCCCGTGGTCGCGGCCACCCGTGCCTGGAGCACCCGGTCGGGATCGGGCCGGGCCTGGTAGAGCACCTGGCCACCGACGTCGGTGATCCGGCTGACGCCGAACGGGGTGGCGCGCCTGCCCTCGGCGGCCAGGGTTGCGTAGGCGCCGGCCAGCTCGAGCGGGGTGACGCCGCCCGCCCCGAGCACCACGCTCGGGTACGGCGCGAGCCGGCTCCGGTCGATTCCCATCCTGGCGGCGGTCTGGACCACCACCCGCGCGCCCCGGTCCGGGTCACCGTCGCCGAGCCGGAGCAGGAGCTGCGCGTACACGGTGTTGATGGACAGGGCGGTGGCCTCGCGCAGCGTCGCGCTCCCGAACCCCCGTCCCTCGTGGTTGCGAACGGCGTACGGCCGGCGGTGGCCGCGACGGGCCAGCGTCAACCGGTCCGGGGCCTGGAACATGGCCTCGGGCGGGATGCCCCGCTCGATCGCGGCGACCAGGGCGAACGTCTTGAACGCCGAGCCGGCGGGGCGGCCCGTGCCGCCCGCCCCGGTGGCCAGGTTGACGCGGCCGAACCTCGAGTCGGCGAAGAAGTCCCGGCCGCCGACCATGGCCCGAACCGCGCCGGAGCCAGGCTCCACCGCGGCCAGGGCCGCGTACGGGTCGCGGTCCGGGTCGGTGAGCACCTCGCGGGCGGCCCGCTCGGCAGCCGCCTGCACGTCCAGGTCGACGGTGGTGGCGATGCGCAGCCCGCCCGCGAACAGGCTGGCGGTCCGCTCCCGCCTGGTGGTGCCGAGCGCGGCGAAGCGGGCGTCGGCCGGGTCGAGGACCTGGTCGGTGACCCAGCGGACGAACCAGGCCGCCGGGTACCTGCCTGCGCGGGCCCGGGGACGCAGCCCGAGGGGGCTGCGGGCCACCCGCTCGGCCTCGGCCTCCGCCAGGTGGCCCCGGCGCACCATCCGGCGCAGGACCTGGGCCCGCCGCGCGGTCGCCGCCTCGGGGTGCGCGAACGGGTCGAGCGTTGCCGGGGACCGCAGCAGCCCGGCCAGCAGCGCCGCCTGGACCAGCGTGAGCCGGGCGGCGCTGCTGGAGAAGTAGGCCTGCGCGGCCGCCTCCGCGCCGTAGGCTCCCTCGCCGTAGTACACCGTGTTGAGGTAGGCCGCCAGGATCTCGTCCTTGGCCCGTTGCCGCTCCAGCGCGTACGCGAGCGCGGCCTCCCGGAGCTTGCGGCGCAGGGTCCGCTCGCTGGTCCCGTACAGGTTCTTCACGTACTGCTGGGTGATGGTCGAGCCACCCTCGACCATCCGCCCGCGCTGCAGGTCGTGCGCTGCCGCCCGGGCGACCGCGCGCCAGTCGACCCCGCCGTGGTCGTAGAAGCGCGCGTCCTCGGCGTCGACCACGGCCGTGCGCAGCCACCGGCTGATCCTGGCCAGCGGCACGACGGTACGGTCCTCGGGACCGTGCAGCTCGGTGATCAGCCGGCCCCGGGCGTCGTAGAGGAGCGTCGTCTGGGCCAGGGGAGGCGGTCCGGGCAGGTCGACCGGACCCGCCGGAACGCACGCCGCGAGCGCGAGGCAGGTGGCGAGCAGCAGGGCGGTGGGCCCGGGACGGCGCAGCATCTCACCGACAGAGGTCGGCATCCCGGCGGCCCGGCTTCATCGGCCGTCTCCGGCCGTGGCTCGTGGCGGCGTCCCTGGCCGTGGCTGGTGGCGGTGGCCGTGGGCTCCACTACACTTGCCTGCGCCGCTCGGTGCCCACCCCGCTCCTCACGGGTGCGGGCGGCGGCGGTCGAGCCGAGGAGTGAGCCACCTGGAGCCAGACCTCTACGACTACGACAAGAAGACGGTCACGCTGCACCAGAGTGGCATCCGGCTGGAGCTCCGCCTGGCCGTCGACCTGTTCAGCAGCTTCGAGGTCGACGTGGGCACGCGGCTGCTGCTGCGGACGCTGGCCGACGGTCCCCACCAGGGCCCGCGCCACAAGATCCTCGACCTCGGCTGCGGGTACGGGCCGATCGGCCTGACGTTGAAGGCGCTCGACCCCGGGCGCGAGGTCCACATGGTCGACCGGGACGCCCTGGCGGTCGCCTACAGCCGGCGCAACGCGGAGCTGAACGGCCTCTCAGGCGTGGAGGTGTACGGCAGCCTCGGCTACGACGACGTGCGAGCCACCGGCTTCGACCTGATCGCGTCCAACATCCCGGCCAAGGCCGGGACGGCCGCCATCCGGCACTTCCTGCTCGACGCGACCCACCGCCTGCGTCCCAACGGGCTGGTGGCCGTCGTGGTCGTGGCCCAGCTCGAAGCCCTGGTCGCCGGCGTCCTGGCGCGGCCTGGCGTCGAGGTCGTCCAGCGCCGCTCGACCGCGAGCTACGCGGTGTTCCACTACCGGTTCACCGACGGGCACGGCCTTGCGCGCTTCAGGCGGTTGGGCGGGCTGGACCAACCGGGGCTGGGGCGGGGCGTGTACGACCGCCAGCGCGTCCCGCTGGCCTACGGCGGGGTCCGGCTCGAGGTGCACACCGCGTACGGGCTGCCGGAGTTCGACTCGCTCGGCTACCAGAGCGAGCTCGCCGTGGACGCGCTGCTCGGCCTGGGCGGCGCGCCAGCGGGCCGGGCGGTCGTGCTCGGCCCGGGCCAGGGGCACGTCCCCGCGCTCCTGTGGGCCCTGCTGAAGCCGAGCGAGGTCCACCTGGTCGACCGTGACCTGCTCGCGCTCAGGTACGCGCAGGCCAACCTCGTCCGCAACGGCTGCCCGCCGGACCGGGTCGTCACCCGCCACCAGGTTGGCCTGGCCGGTGCCGGCGTGGCCGAGGCCAGTGTGGTCGTCGCCCTGCTGCGGGAGAAGGAGCCGCCCCAGGCCGCGGCCGCGGCCGTGCGGCTCGCCGCGTCCGAGCTCCCGCCCGGGGGCAGGCTGGTCGTGGCGGCGAGCTCCACCGCGGTGACGCGGTGCCTGGCCCGCCTCGGCCAAGCCGAGGCCCGGGTGGCGGTGCGCGACCGCAGGCGGAAGAAGGGGTTCAGCGTGGTGGTCCTCGAGCGCGCGGGGACCCCTTACCGGTGATTCGCCCGCCCAGCCGGCGCACGGTGGGGAACGACGGCGGCGCGAGTGGGGTCCGGGCGGGTGCTACGCTGCACCCGGCGCGGGTGGCGACCGCCAGCCGGCCGCGCCGACGGTGGCCCCGCGACCCGGGAGCCAGCCGCACGCCCGGCCAGCCGGCCGGGCCTCCGTCACTTTCTTCCCGGGAGGTCACGAGGATTGTCCGCGTCGCTCGACGAGCAGCTCCGCGTCCTGAGTGCCGGTGTCGCCGAGATGCTGCCCGCCGGCGGGCTCGCCGAGCGCCTGGCCGTCGCGCGGTCCGAGGGCCGGCCGCTCCGGGTGAAGCTCGGCATCGACCCGTCGTCGGCCCATCTGACCCTCGGCCACGCCGTAGTGCTGCGCAAGCTCGCCCAGTTCCAGCGCTGCGGCCACACCGTGGTGCTGATCATCGGGGACTTCACCGGGCTGGTCGGCGACCCCAGCGGCCGCAGCCAGACCCGCAGGCTGCAGACCGAGGCCGAGGTCGCCGAGCACGCCCGCACCTACCTCGAGCAGGTCGGCAAGGTGCTCGACGTGGGCGCTGCGGAGATCCGCCGGAACTCCGCTTGGCTCGCGCCCATGACCTTCGCGGAGGTGGCCCGGCTCGCCGCCCACGTGACCGTCGCCCAGCTGCTGGAGCGTGACGACTTCCGCAAGCGCCACACGGCCGGGCAGCCGATCTCGCTCGTCGAGTTCCTCTACCCCCTTATGCAGGCACAGGACTCGGTGGCGATCGACGCCGACGTCGAGCTCGGCGGCACCGACCAGACCTTCAACCTGCTGGTCGGCCGCGACCTGCAACGCGCGGCGGGCGAGCCCGGGCAGGTGGTGCTCACGATGCCCCTGCTGCGGGGCACCGACGGCGTCCAGAAGATGTCCAAGAGCCTCGACAACGGCATCTACCTGGACGAGCCGGCGCCCAGCCAGTTCGGCAAGCTCATGCGCATCCCCGACCACCTCATCCCCGAGTACCTGCGCCTGTGCGCCGACCTCGACCCTGACACCACCGAGGCCCTGGTGGTCGAGGCCGCGGGCGGCGGTCCGCGGGCGGCGGCCGTGAAGCGCCGGCTCGCCCGCGAGGTGGTGGCGCTGTACCACGGCGCCGAGGCGGCCGAGGCGGCCGAGGCGGCGTTCGACGCCGGCGTCAGGCAGCGGGGGGTGGCCGGCTCGGGCGGCGGCGGGCCCGGCGACGGCGAGGTTTCGGTCCCGGCCCTGGAGATCCCCCCCAGCGCCGTCTCCGACGGCCTGGTCTGGGTGGTCGCCCTGCTGGCCGACGCCGGCCTGGCCCCCACCCGCAGCGAGGCCCGGCGGCTGGTCAGCCAGGGCGCGGTCCGGCTCGACGGCCGGGCGGTGGAGTCGTTCGAGCAGAGCTGGCCCCTGCCCGACCTCGACGGCCATCTCCTGACCGTGGGCCGCCGCACACCGGTGCGCCTGCGGGCACCCTGAGGGGTTGTCCACGGTGCGCCTGCGGGCAACCCTGAGGCCGCCACCGGTGCGATTGCGGGCACCCTGAGGCCGGCCCCCGGCACCCTGAGGCCGCTTCGTGCCGCAGCCTCCGTCTCCGCGCGTTTGGCACGCGTTCACGCACCTGCTACAGTGTGCTGGCAGCAAGAGGGCGGCCCCCGGACGGGGTCCAACCGCTTCAACTCCTTGCCACAGCTCGGATGTGCGCGGTTGACACGGCTTCGACCCGGGTGCTACCTTCTCGCGGCAGCAAGCAGCAAGAGGGAAGTTCTTCAGGACCAACACCTGTCCGTCAGTGCCGATCCGGGCTCGATCTGGGGAATACAGGTCACCGGGACGGTGTTGCAACGGAAGACAGGAGGTCGCCGAAGGCCGGAGGGAACGCAGTTCCGATGGCTTAGGTGGCCGTCTCGGAGCCCAGCAGCTGGGCGCGGGGCGGCACTTCTGTGTGAGGTTGCAACCCTGCGCGGGTGGCTCCGCTAGGAGTACCATCCGGGTAGGTCGCGAAGTTTGACGAGCCTGAAAGGCCCGTGCTACGGTCACCGCCGCTCCGGCGGCAGGAACGCCAGGCGGGAACCGCAGGCGAGTCGCTGATGAGCAACCCTTACGACGCTCCTTGAAAACTCAACAGTGTGTGAAAAGCCAGTGCCAAAACCCCGTCACGCGGGGCGGCACGGCGGGCATCCGCCCTCCGTTTCGCTTCGCAAGACGGTTCCTTTGGTGCATCTGGACAACAGATGAGCCAACAGCGGTGAGGGGTCAGCCGCCCCGCGCCGCCCATCCCCCCGGTTCGCCCGGGACGGATGGTCAAACTCGGCGGCCCATGGCCGGCGAGCTCCATCGAGAACAAGCCCCCGGCACGTCGCCGCCCTCGGGCGGCCCGGATCGGGGAGTTCACGATCTTTGACGGAGAGTTTGATCCTGGCTCAGGATGAACGCTGGCGGCGTGCCTAACGCATGCAAGTCGAGCGAGGTCCAGCCGGTGGCAACACCGGCTGGTTCCTAGCGGCGAACGGGTGAGTAACACGTGGGTAACCTGCCCCTGACTTCGGGATAAGCCTGGGAAACTGGGTCTAATACCGGATACGAGCCACCACCGCATGGTGGAGGCTGGAAAGGATTCCCGGTCAGGGATGGGCCCGCGGCCTATCAGCTTGTTGGTGGGGTAATGGCCCACCAAGGCGACGACGGGTAGCCGGCCTGAGAGGGTGTACGGCCACACTGGGACTGAGACACGGCCCAGACTCCTACGGGAGGCAGCAGCGGGGAATATTGCGCAATGGGCGAAAGCCTGACGCAGCGACGCCGCGTGCGGGATGAAGGCCTTCGGGTTGTAAACCGCTTTCAGCAGGGACGAAGCGAGAGTGACGGTACCTGCAGAAGAAGGTCCGGCTAACTACGTGCCAGCAGCCGCGGTAATACGTAGGGACCGAGCGTTGTCCGGATTTATTGGGCGTAAAGAGCTCGTAGGCGGCTGTCCAAGTCGGGTGTGAAACCTCGGAGCTCAACTCCGAGCCTGCATTCGATACTGGACGGCTAGAGTCTGGTAGGGGGATCTGGAACTCCTGGTGTAGCGGTGGAATGCGCAGATATCAGGAAGAACACCGGTGGCGAAGGCGGGATCCTGGGCCAGTACTGACGCTGAGGAGCGAAAGCGTGGGGAGCAAACAGGATTAGATACCCTGGTAGTCCACGCCGTAAACGATGGGCGCTAGGTGTGGGAGGTCATCGACTCCTTCC
>DASYUT010000118.1 GCA_036000965.1 Actinomycetes bacterium | reverse complement strand
CAGCCAATCGATGCCGAGCCGCTCGACCACCCGCAGCACGTGGTCGGTGAAGTCGAACGGCCCCTCGGGATCGCCCTTGCCCTGGCCCTCGAGGAACTCCGGCACGTCGTGCGGCTTGACCCTGCCCGGGTTGGTCCGGCTGGTGTGCAGGAAGGTGCCGCCGGTGCGGTCGATGGTGCGCACGTCGTTCTTCCAGAGCGGCTGGACGCAGTGCCGCTGCGGCTCGCCAGCGTCCAGGTCGTAGTCGAGCAGGCCGGCCCAGCCGCGGCGCAGGCCGAGCACCTCGTAGCCGCGGTCGACCGCGCCGTAGACGAGCGTCTTGATGCACGGGTTCAGGCCGGGGACGTCCCCCCCGCCGGTGAGCACGCCGATCCGAGTCATGGAAGAGTCCCTCCCCAGGGTCGCACAGCATCCAGTCCAGGCGCCGTTGCCCGGGAGCATCCGTCTTGGACAAGCAACTCCGACGGCCCGGCAACTTCACGGCCCGTCGGCCCGCCTAGCGGTCCAGTGGGTCCAGTGTAGGTTTCACCAGGACTGGGCCGCCAATCCGTGGGTACGACGCACGGGTCGGCATCGGACCGCGGGGAGGAAGCATGCGCGACTACCGCACCCATCGTCCCGGCACCTACGAGGAGATGACCGCGGCCTTCAGGTGGGAGGTGCCGGCCACCTACAACCTGGCCACCGACGTGCTCGACAAGCACGAGCCCGACCGGCCCGCCATGCGGTTCGTCTCCGACGACGGGCGCGACGAGCGCTGGACCTTCGGGGACGTGCAGGCGCTCACCAACCGGGTGGCCAACGCCCTGCGCGTGCTCGGGGTCGGCAAGGGCGACCGGGTCGCGGTCATGGCCCCGGCCTCGCCCGAGATCGCCGCCACCTTCCTCGCCACCTACAAGGCCGAGGCGATCCTGCTCGCCATGAGCGTGCTCTACGGCGACGACGGCATCGTCCACCGGCTCAACGACGCGCAGGCCAAGGTCCTGGTCACCTCGGCCGACCACCGGGACCGGGTGGAGGCGCTGGCGGCCAGGGCGCCCTCGGTCGAGCGGGTCGTGGTGGTCGGCGGCACCGGGCCGTCGAGCTTCGAGGGACTCACCCGGGCCGCCTCTGACCGGTTCGACACCCCGCGGACCGATCCGGAGACCCCGGCCCAGCTCTACTACACGTCGGGCACGACCGGCCTGGCCAAGGGCATCCTCCACGCCCACCGGTACCTGCTCGGGCACGAGGAGTTCCAGTTCTGCCACGACGTCCGGCCCGGTGAGCTGTTCCACTCGACCGGCGAGTGGGCCTGGATCGCCGGCATCGTGCCCGGCATCCTCGGGCCCTGGCGCCTCGGGGTGGAGACGTTCGTGCACGGCCGCAAGGGCGGCTTCGACCCCGGCAAGGCGCTGCGGCTCATCGCCGAGCATGGCGTGGGCAACCTGTTCACCACCCCGACCGCCATCCGGGCCATGCGGGGGGTACCCGAGGCCGACAAGCTCGCGTTCAACCTGCGGCTGGCCTGCTCGGCCGGGGAGCCGCTGAACCCCGAGGCGATCGCGTGGTGGAGTCGCACGGTGGGCTGCCCGGTGCTCGACTACTACGGCCTGTCCGAGAGCTACCCGCTGTGCGGCAACTTCCCCACCGTGGAGGTTCGGCCCGGCTCCATGGGCCTGCCCCTGCCCGGCTGGGACGTGGCCATCCTCGACGAGGACGAGCAGCCGGTGCCACAGGGCGAGGCGGGCGAGATCTGCCTGCGGGCGCGGTCGAACCCCCACTACCCGCTCGGGTACTGGAACCGGCCGGCCGACTCCGAGGAGGTCTTCGGGGGCGAGTGGTTCCACACCAAGGACACCGCCCGCCGGGATGCCGACGGCTACGTCTGGTACGAGGGGCGGGCCGACGACGTGATCATCTCGGCCGGCTACCGGATCGGCCCGTTCGAGGTGGAGAGCTGCCTGCTCGAGCATCCGGCGGTGGCCGAGTCGGCGGTGGTCGCCAGCCCGGACGAGCGGCGCGGCAACGTTGTCAAGGCGTTCGTGCGCCTCAACCCCGGCCAGGAGGGCGACGACGCGCTCGCCAAGGAGCTGCAGGAGCACGTGCGCAACCGGCTGGCCGCCTACGCCTACCCGCGCCGGGTCCAGTTCGTCGACGACCTGCCCAAGACCCTGACCGGCAAGATCCGCCGGGGCGAGCTCCGCAAGGCCGAGCTGGAGGCCGTTGAGGCAGGGGGCTCCGGCTGACCAGCCCGGGGCTCCGGCTGACCAGCCCCGGGCTCCGGCTGACCAGCCCGGGGGATTTGAGGTCCGCGGCGCCGGGCGGTAGCTTTCTGCCCATGTACGAGACCCGCTGGCCTCGCCCGGGGCCCGCGCTGCTGGCCGTGGGCACGGTCTTCGGACTCATCGTCGGGGGGATCCTCGGGATCAGCTTCCCCGCCTCCAGCTCCGACCAGCCCGAGGCGACCACGACCCTGACGGCGCCCCAGACGACGGCGCCGGTTCCCGCGAACTTCTACACCGTGGTGCTGGCCAGCCCTTCGTCCATCCAGGACGCCCGGGCGCGGGCGGCGCAGCTGCAGTCGCAGGGGGTCGCCGCGCGCGTGCTGGCCAGGACGGAGTACCCGTCGCTGAACACGCCCTACGCGGTCTGCGCCGGCACGTACCCGTCCTATGACCGGGCCAAGCGGGCGGCGGACGAGCTCAAAGCGACGCATCCAGGGCTGTCGGCCTACCCCAAGCTGGTACGGCGGGCCGCGTAGCCTCCGTCTCGAACGAACGGAACTGGGCGCCCTGCCCGCTGGCCAAGGCCGGCGTGGGCTCGTCTCCCTCTGCTTCCTGCCGGCCCGCGCCGCCGAGCTGGCCCACGCCGCCGGCCCGGCCCACCGAACCCCCGGGCGGTCCCGGTCCACCCGATGGACCCTGACGCCGACACCGGCGAGCGCGACGCGGAACTCAGCAAGGCATGATGATAGGTGCATGAGCACCACCGACGCGGCCCGTGGGCCCGGGCGACCCAGAAGCGCCCGGGCCCACGGGGCCATCCTGGAGGCCGCCCTCGAGCTGCTCGTCGAGGACGGCTTCCAGGGCATGAGCATGGAGGCGGTGGCGGCCAGGGCCGGGGTCGGCAAGGCCACCATCTACCGGCGCTGGTCGTCCAAGGAGGACCTCGTGGTCGACGCCGTCGGCCACCTGAAGATGCTGTTCGCCGACGTCGACACGGGCAGCGCCCGCGACGACCTGATCGCCCTCGGGCGCCAGGTCCTGCCGGCCGCCATCTCCCACCGCGCCACCCAGCTCATGCCCAAGCTGATGAGCGAGGCGGCCAAGCACCCCGAGCTGCACGCCGCCTACCACCGCAACCTGGTCGCGCCGCGCCGCCGGGTCATCTGCGAGGTGCTCCGGCGTGGCGTCGAGCGGGGCGAGATCCGCGACGACGTCGACCTCGACCTGCTGGTCGACATGGTCGTCGGCCCCTTCATCTACCGGATCATCGTCTCCGGCGGCAACCCGACCTTCGAACTCGACCTGCCCGAACGCCTGGTCGACGCCCTCTTCGACGGCATCGCCACGGACCCAGGCCACGCCGCCAACCGCAAGCTTCCCGGCTGAGACCCTCAGCGGCTTGGAAGGTCGCCCCAGGCGAGCAGCCCATCCGGCTCATCGAGGAACCATACGAAGGTGCCCCGAGCGATGAGCGGGAGTCTGTTCTTGAAGATGCGGCTGGTCCGCGACTCGAACGCGGTGAGGAACCGGCACTGGGCTTCACGGAGCCCATGCCCGGTGGCCCACGCGACAAAGGCGGCTCTGCGCTCCTCGGTGATCGGTCCGTCCGAATAGACATAGACGACCTCGACGAACCAGAGCTCGTCTCGGTCCTCCGCGAGGTCTGCGATCAGGCAGTCGGGAAGCAGGCGCTGCACGTCGACGGAGAGACCCAGGTGGTCCAGCAAAGCCCGGTCAACTACATTGACCTTCTCGCCGGACTGGGAGATGAACACCACCGCGGGATCCGACAGGGAGGCGGTGAAATCCTCGATGACGCCCTTGAGGATGAGGCTCGCTTTCCCCGTGTGCAGGAGACGGGTCCCACCGCCGGGAAGGTTCACGACAACACCGGCCTGTGACTGCGCCGTCTGTCGGGCGCGAGCGGCGCGCGCGCGTCCGGTGGGGGTGAGGTGGTGCCGCTGCCACTCGACGATCGCTGATGCGAGGGTATCGCCGTCCAGACCTGGATCGAAGAGGGCGGCGAAGCCCGACGCGAACGTATAGCGGGCACCTGGGGAGGTGGTCCCGATGTCGCTGCCGACCAGGACCGCGCCGTTGTCGATCCATCCTCTGATGGTCTCGTCCCGTAGCTGCTCCCGGCTGTTGGTCGCGTACCAGGGAGCATGGGAGATCCCCCACTGCTCGCAGAGCTGCTTGACAGCACGCTCGGAGCGCGTCGCGGCGGCATGATAGGCCACCCGCTGCTCGTCCGAGCGATGGGAAGCGATCGCATCGCTCATCCAGATGATGGTCGTCGGCCGGATGGCATTGCGCCGGTCGACGGCGCCGACGTACATGAAGACGAATGCGGCGGCCGCCGCGGCATCGTTCGCGGTCGCGGTCGTGCCGGTGAGGGAGGCGGGGAGGATCCGGTGCAGCCGCTCGTGGTAAGCGTTCCGGTCGGCCAGTAACTGGGGCAGGCTCATCGTGGGGCTCCCGCGTAATGCGCTTCGATCTCCCCGCCGAGTTGTCCGGCATCGTGCCGCTGCCATCGCCGCAAGGTGTCGGCATCGGGCATCGGCAGCGCCGCGAGCTCGTACGCCGACACCGCGACGCTGCCCGTGAGGCAGCGGTAGAGCCGGTCGAGGGCTTCTGACCCGAGCAGTGCCACCAGTAGGCCGGGGGTCAGAGGGCTGTCCGGTCGCGTGCAGGTGAGAACGTTCACGTGGTTCTCGACGACGACCCGGCCACCCCACCGTTCGAGCGCTGACCGGTCGAGCTCGGTGCCGAGCAGCCGGCGTGGCTGTTCCGGCGCGGTCGTCCGCGGGACCAGCACGGCGGGAGAGCCCAAGACGAGGAACCGCTCGTCCTTCTCGTTGCGGATCAGGCAGTACCGCAGGTCATCGCGGGCGGGATCCTGATGCAGTCGCCCGCCGTCAAGGTCGGCTGCCCAGACCACCCGTACCAAGCCCTCGCCAGGGTATCGGGAGAGCTGCGGGCGGTGGCGGTTCCACACGAGCGGTCCCGTGCTCGCGACCCAGCCGTAGTCGGAGAGGCGGGCGGGCATCGCGGCTGCGGCGTCGACCAGCGGCGTGTCGGTCGGGTCTCGGGGAAGGAGCCAGGGGAGGTCTGGCCGGTCCGGGATGCGGCCCAAGCCCATCGGTTGCCGGTGTGCCCGGTCGTCACCGACGACGATGCGCTCGCAGGACACCGGTCGATCGGCTGGTGCGCCAGAGGTGAACGAAGCGACCAGTGTCTCCTGCAATACGCCCGTGGCGAACACCCCTGAGCGGTCGCCCACGAACCCGACCCGGGTCAGCGGTGCGCGTTCGGCAAGGAACGAACGAAGCCGCTGAAAGTACGAGCCGCCGAGCCAACCGGCGGGCACCAGCGCGGTGACGACCCCGCCTTCCTCCACTTGGTCCACGGCCCCGGCCATGAACAGCCCGTACCTGTTGGCGTGCCCGTAGACCGCGTGGGACCACCGGGCTCGCTCGTCCGGCGCGAGTCGCACCCGCCCGTACGGCGGATTCATGATCACGACGCGAGCCTTCACCGCCCGCTGCAGCCCATCCCCGGTGGTGAGCACCGCTGGCAGGGCCCGCCTGCGCTCTGGTGGCACCCGCGCCCACAACGGCAGCAGTTCAGCCGCGAGCAGGACGTTGCCGAGCCACACCGCCGTCTCGTCCAGATCGCACCCGGCGACCACGGAGGTGACCGCGCTGAGCGCCAACTCTGCCTGCATGCCTCCGCGCTCGGCGACCCAGGTCCGCAGCGGGGGCACCAGAAGCGCACCGGTGCCGCAGGCCAGGTCCAGGACCAGGCCACCAGCGTCGCCGCCAAGGGTCTCGAGGGTCTGCTGCCACATGGCCGCGGCGAGCACGGCGGGCGTGTAGTGCCGGCCCGTCTCGGCACGCGCCTTGGCGTCGAGGGCGCATACGTAAGCGTCGCCGAGTGCCTCGGGGGAGGCCTCCCACAGGTCTTCGCGCGCACCCACATCCGCCAGGGCCGAGAGGTCGAACGGGGGTGCCGCATCGACGCTGTCCCAGACCGGCGCGGCTTCTGGATCGATGCCGTGAGCGGCAACTCGGCGTGCCCACCAGGCCGGAACGGCCGCAAGAACAGCCAGCGCGGAAGGTGGCGGCTTGATCGAAGAGGTGGCGGTGAGCATGACTCGCCGCGCCCGGTTCACCCGCGGAGCAAGCTCGCCACCCACCGTCACCCGGTTCCCTCCAGTCGCCGCGCCCGCCTCCGTCGCTGCCCGAGCGGGGCCCACGTCCGTCGCTGCCCGAGCGGCGGCCAGGATTATCGACGATCGGCGCGACAAGGGCGCTACCCTGCGGGTGCAGGAGCCGGAGCAGGTCGCGCACCCAGGGAGCAGCCGTGACCGAGGTATTCCGCACCCCGGAGGAGCGCTTCGAGGGCCTCCCCGACTTCGGGTTCCAGCCGCGCTACCGGCAGGCCGGCGGCCTGCGGCTCGCCCATCTCGACGAGGGCGAGGGCTCCCCAGTGGTCTTCCTGCACGGCGAGCCGACCTGGTCGTTCCTGTGGCGGAGGGTCGTCCCGCCGGTGCGCGACGCGGGCTACCGCTGCATCGTCCCCGACCTGGCCGGGTTCGGTCGCTCCGACAAGCCGCTGAGCCAGTCCTGGTACAGCTACGACCGCCATACGGAGCTGACCGTCTCGCTGTTCGAGGAGCTCGACCTGCGCGCCGCCACCCTGGTCGCACATGACTGGGGCGGTCCGATCGGCCTGCGCCTGGCGGTCGAGCATCCCGACCGGGTCGCAAGGATCGTCGCCATGGACACCGGGGTGTTCACCGGCCACCAGCCGATGAGCGAGGCCTGGCATCGCTTCGCCGCGTTCGTCGCCCGCACCGAGGACCTGCCGATCGGCCTGCTCGTGCGCCGAGGCTGCGCCCGCGACCCCGGCGACGACGTGGCCGCCGCCTACGAGGCGCCGTTCCCGAAGCAGGCCGCCAAGGCGGGCGCGAAGGCGTTCCCCGCGATGCTCCCGCTCTCCCCAGACGCGCCGGGCGCCGAGGCGGGTCGGCGCACTTTCGCCGCCCTTTGCCAGGACCGGCGCCCCATGCTCCTGCTCTGGGGCGAGGAGGACCGGGCACTTCCGATCGCCGCTGGCGAGGCCCTGGCCTCGGCGCTCGGCCGGCCCCCGCCCCTGCCTGTCGCCGGTGCCGGCCACTATCTCCAGGAGGACAGGGGCCCCGAGATCGGCAGGCTCATCGCCGAGTGGCTCGCGGCCGGGACGGCCTGACGGCCGGCGGCGGTCACCTGGCCTCGATGACCGGCGGCCATCACCTGGCCTGGCCGACTGGCGACGGTCACCCGGCCTGGTCGACTGGCGACGGTCACCTGGCCTCGGCGGCCGGCGGCGGTGGCGCCTGTACCAGCTCGGCGTACAGCCGCTGGGTCTGGCCGGCGATCGCGGGCCAGCTGAACTCGTCGAGCGCCCGCTGGCGTCCGGCCCTGCCGAAGCGCTCGGCCTGGGCCGGGTCGGCGAGCAGCCGGTTGACCCGCTCGGCGAAGTCGGCGGCGAAGCGCTCGGGGTCGTCGGGCGCGCCGCCGCTGCCCTGGAACGGCACCAGCAGGCCGGTGACGCCATCGGCGACCACCTCCGGGATGCCGCCCGTGTCGGTGGCCACCACCGCCGTCTCGCAGGCCATCGCCTCCAGGTTGACGATCCCGAGGGGCTCGTACACCGACGGGCAGACGAACACCGTGGCGTGGGTGAGGAGCTGGACGACCTCGCGGCGCTCCAGCATCTTCTCGATCCAGATGATGTTGCCGCGTTCGGCCGCCACCCGCTGTACCTTCTCGGCGACCTCGCGCCCGATCTCGGGGGTGTCGGGCGCCCCGGCGCAGAGCACGAGCTGCGCGGAAGGGTCGAAGGCGAGCGCGGCGTCGAGCAGGTAGGGCACGCCCTTCTGGCGGGTGATGCGACCCACGAACACCACCGAGGGGCGGCTGGGGTCGACGCCGTAGCGCTCCAGCACGTCGGTGCCGCGGTCAGGCTGATACTGGGTCGGGTCGATGCCGTTGTGGATCACCCGGATCCGCTCCGGGTCGATCGAGGGGTAGCAGGCCATGATGTCGCGGGCCATGCCGCCGGACACCGCCACGACCGCGTCCGCCGCGGTCAGGGCGGTCTGCTCGCAGAAGCGGGACAGGGCGTAGCCGCCGCCGAGCTGCTCGGCCTTCCACGGGCGCAGCGGCTCCAGGCTGTGCACGGTGACCACGTGCGGGATGCCGTACAGGAGCTTGGCCATGTGGCCGGCCATGTTGGCGTACCAGGTGTGGCTGTGCACCAGGTCGGCCCCCTCGACCCCGGCGGCGATGACCAGGTCGGTGGAGAGGGTGCGCAGGGCGCTCAGGTGGCGGGCGGGCCCGGCCAGGGCGTCCCAAGACGGGTAGGCGGTCACCGTGGGCTTGCCCTCGGGCGGCTCCGGCCTCGGCTGCCCGAAGCAGTGCACCTCGAGGTCGACCAGGTAGGCCAGGTCGCGCGCCAGGTACTCGACGTGCACACCGGCGCCACCGTAGACCTCTGGCGGGTACTCACGGGTGAGCATGGCCACACGCACGCAGATCGCCTCTCTCTCCTGGTCGGGCATCGTCCACCGCGCAGGAGGGTATGCGCCCCGGCCCCGGTGCACCAATGCATGCGGACCGCGTTTGACAGCGAATTTCTCACAAATCAGACTCATCGTCTTGTTCGAGCCTCCCGCCGGTCCCGGGTGCATGAGGGCAGGACGGGCGATGCTGGCCAACCGATCCGCTGCGCTGCGTAGGACGAGCGCGTTCGCCGCGCTGCTCGCCTTCGAGGTCGGCGCCGTGGTCGTCCTTCACCGGCTCGGCGCGCTGCCCTGGCTGCGCATCCCCCTCGGCGACCTGGGCTCGTGGCTGCAGGCGGCCGCACCGGAGGACGTGATCGCGGCCGTCGCCCGCCTGGTCGCCCTGGCCGCCGCCTGGTGGCTGCTCGCGAGCACCAGCCTGTACGTACTGGCACGCCTCACCCGCGTCCCGGCCGCGATCCGCGCCGCCGGGTGGGTCACCCTCCCCGCCCTGCGCCGCGTGGCCGACCAGGCCCTGGCCCTTACCCTGGCCACCTCCCTGGTGAGCGGGGGCGCCAACGCCGCGCTGCTTGGCCCGGCCGCCCTCGGGCCGAGGAGGGCCGGGCCCGTGGTCGCCTTCCACGACCCCGTCAGGCAGCGGGGCGAGGGATCCCCGGCCGGGCAGCGGGGCGAGGGATCCCCCACCGGGCAGCGGGGCGAGGGATCCCCCACCGGGCAGCGGGGCGAGGCAGCCCCGTCCGGGCACCAGCCCGAACCGGCCGGGTCCGGCGCGCCAGGCTACGTCCCCCGGCTGGCCGGGCAGGCGGCCCCGCCCTCGACCACGGTGCCCCCGCCGACGTACACGCCGCGCCCGGCGGGGCCGCCTGAAGCACACCGGCCCGGCACCGGACCGGGCCAGCCCGGTCCACAGACCCCGCCGTCCCGGCCAGACGTCCACCGCGTCCGGCCCGGTGACA
The DNA here is from genome assembly GCA_036000965.1 of Actinomycetes bacterium. Lineage (NCBI taxonomy): Bacteria > Bacillati > Actinomycetota > Actinomycetes > Actinomycetes bacterium. The sequence goes on along the minus strand of DASYUT010000118.1, from coordinate 39,131 downwards.
ACCTCTGGGTGATCGCTCGGGACCGGCTGGCCCAGGCCACCGGGCGGGACGCCGGCACGCTGCCCGAACGCGAGGTGGCCAGGTACTGGCTCGAGGTGGTCGAGGCCAACCGGGCCGAGCTGCGGTCCGGCGACCCGGACCTGATCTTCCCGGGCGAGCTGATCCGCCTCCCGCCCGTGGGCCGACGGGAGCGCTGAGCCGACCGGTCAGCGCAGGGCAGCGCTCAGGTGCGGGTGGCGTCGACAGTCCACAGCCGCCAAGGCTGGTTGCCGCTCCCGGGGGATCGCTGCATATAGATGTCCCACTGGAACGACCGGGTCGGCTCGCCCGCCCGGCTCATCCGCACGCTGCCACGAACGATGCGTTGGCCGCTCGGCCCGGGAAGCACCTGCTTGGGCGTGAGCGTGAACTGGTACGGCGGCGGCCCGGCGCCGCGCTTGCGGATGGCCGGAGCCTCCTTGGCGAGCTGCTGGTACTGGAGCCCCTGCTTCCAGAACGTGTCGTCGAGGGTTGCCAGGTCGCCGGTGACCGCGAACTCGCCCCAGGCCTGTAGGGCGCGCTGGGCGCCGGCGATCACCTGCTGGTCGGTGTCTGAGAAGCTCGGCTGGGCGGGCGCCACGGCGGTGGTGCCCGACGGGATCTTGCTGAGCTTGTCACCCTGGAGCAACCCCCGAAACACGATCCACCAGAGGCCGAGCAGCACCACGACGAGCACGACGGCGACGAACCAGAAGCGGCGCAGGTTCGAGCGCGGCGGCCTGGAGCGCAGCCACTCGCGCTCGTCCCCCTCGCCCAGCGGGTCGAAGCTATTGAAGGACACTTCGCACCTCATTCACGGGGTACGGCTGCGGCGCCCCTTCCAAGGTCACCGGACCGAGGTCCCCCGCCCCTGCGTCACCGAATCCACTCCATGTGTACCCGCCCACCCACGTCATGTCGAGGCTGACTGCGTACGAACCCTTCCGGTCATAAATATGCGTTGCCGCGGGCGCTCTGTCAGCACCCTTCTCGCCGGTAAGGTATGAGCCACCATCACCGGTGGACCAGTGATATGTGGTGGCCTTCGCCTGAGCCGCGACGCTGAATCCCCTGATGCTCACGCCGACATCGGCCTGGCCGGGCCCGTCGAACCAGAACCAGGTCTGCAGCCCGGTGAGTCCCCTGGTGCCGGGGCTGAGGCTCGCAATCGGGACCGGAATGCCGCGGCTCCGCAAGGCGTCGAGGATCTCGCCCTGGGTGGGAATCTGCACCAGGTCTCCCGGGTTCAGGCAGCCCGACCCTGGGAGCCCGATCTCGGCGCCGGTCTGGCGGTCGACGATGACGATCCTGACCGCCACCGGATTGCCGTCGGCGCCGAACCACGGGCGGGTGGCGGCGGTGGCGCCCAGCGGCACCACGATGCAGTCCCGCACGTCCCCGAGTTTTTCGTAGCGCAATGCCCAGCCGGTGCGGGGTCCGCCGCCACTGCCGCTGCCCGCAGGCTGGCCCAGACGCGCGTGCACCCAGAGCGCGCCCGGGGACAGCCCGCCCGGCTCCGACTCGGCTCGCGCTGGCGTCGGCCACGCCACCAGCGTCGCCAGCGCCAGCAGGGCACCCGCCGTCACGGCGTTCCACTTCGAGGCAGCATGCCTAGTCATGGGGAGTCTCCTCGGGTGAGCCCTCGGTAGATGAGGTATGCCCGCCAGCGTCCGTCCGCGCCCCGGATCAGGTTGTAGATCGTCTTGGTGGGACCCGTTTCGGGAAGCTCCCGGACGACCTTGCCCTGGGCGTCGACGAGCGTTTGGGGAAGCTGGCGGGTCACGACCTCGACGGCGACCACCGGCTTGCTCGGGTCCCTCGCCTTGCCGACGAGCTTGGCGCTCTGGACCTGGACGCCCTGGTCGTCGTAGTGAAGGCCGCGGCGCTTGAGGTCGGTCAGCTCCTTGAAGTCCTGTCCGTAGCAGGGGCAGCGCCGGTCGTAAACCTCCCCGAGCAGCTCCGGACGGGGGTCGGTGAACAGCGAGTGCCGGTAGGCCATGAGCTGGCGCATGATCGCGAGCCAGTTCTCGCCGCCGGTCGTGGGGGGCGGTGTCGCCTGGGTGGTGGGCGGGGTGGTCGAGGCGGCGGCGACTGTGGCCGGGGCGGGCTGGTCGCTGCCGTCCCGGTTCAGCAGCACGAGGACCAGGACGGCGGCGAGCACGACCAGGACGGCGATGCCGGCGGCCAGGCGGGACCGGCTCATGCCCCCGCCTCGACCGGGACCGAGACCGCGTGGGCGGTGACCTTGAAGGGCTCGTCGCCCGGGAGCAGCACCCGGAGCAGGGTGAAGTCGACGGTCGTGCTCGCCACGACCTCGATCTGGGCCGGGGTGGCCTGCACCTGGGCGGCCGTGAGGCGGCGGCCGACCGGCTGCGCGCGCAGGTTGCCCCAGGCGAGCTGCTCGGCCCGCGGCGGCGACAGGGCAAGCGTGCCCGACGAGCGGAACAGCGGCTCGTCGATGCCGGAGGCGCCTGCGATGGCAGCGGCGTCGACCGCGTTGGCGAGCGCCTGCCGCTCGGTGAACGCGCGCCACAGGTCGAGGCTGAGGCCGCCCAGGAACAGCAGCATCACCGCGAGCCCGAGCAGCCAGATCGTGACCGAGCCGCGCTCGCGGTCATCCGGCTGACTGCTGGGCCGGCGCCGTGTGAGCGACGGGATCCGCCTGACCGTCGCGCAGGCGCTGTTGGGGGGCCGTGGGGGGAGCGTGTCCTGGTGCACCCGCGGCGCCCCGGCACGATGACACCGGCGCTCTTGGGGGGCCGTGGGGGGAGCGTGCTCCCCCCACATCGAACGAGGGCTGCGGTCAGGGCACGCCACGCCAGAGCGAGCTCCCTCACCTCGACAGAGGACCGCCGGTTGATGAGTTGCCGGCGACATCTGTCAGAGACTCCGGTAACTATCCACGTGCTCGACGTGGACGGCGGTCCAGCTCCAGGCCGCGGCCCGGCCGACGAGCGGGATGGCGAGGACCGGCATGGTGACGGTGACCCGGCTGGTCACGGTGGCCCCGCGCTGGAGGGCGCCCTCGAACTCGACCCGCAGGGCGCCGGGGGGCAGGCCGTAGTTGCGGGACACCTCGGCCACGACCCGGCGGCCGGCGAGCATCCCCTCTGCCCAGGACGGGGCAAGCACCACCGTGCGGGCGCTCTCGTCGGCCGCGCGCTGGGCCATCGACTGCCGCTCCGACCAGACCGGCAGCGACAGCACCAGCAGCGTGACGGGCACCACGATCAGGCAGATGCCCAGCACGAACTCGGCCGCGGCGTAGCCCGCGCTGGCCGGCCGAGCAACGAGCCGGGACCGGGAAACACGCCAGGAGCGGGAAACACGCCAGGAGCGGGTCATGGCAGGCGCTCCTTCACCGCGGTCGCCTCGTTCCGGAACGGGAAGTCGGGCACGCCCGGGAGCCAGCCCTCGAACCGGCCCACGGCGGTCGCCCGCACCTCGTCACCAGCGAGCGCGCAGGTGATGCGGACCTGCGCGCCCATCCGGCCCCCGAGCAGGCTGCGCATGGTGTCGCCGGCAGCCCGCTGGCAGGCGGCGATCGAGCTGCCGGCCGGGCTGGCCGCGCGCACGCCCTCCTCGAGGGCGGCCCGCACGACCCCCCGCCCGTACATGTAGACGATGGCGTTGCACACGATCACGAAGAACACCAGCGACAAGGCGACCACGACGACGAACTGGGCAGTCACGAAGCCGTGCGCCCGGACGCGGTCGGGGATCGTTGGCATCTCGCGTCGCTCTCCGTTCGGACTCCCTCGGCTACTTGATGATCTGCGCCCGCATCCAGTCGACGATGTCCATGCCGAGCGCCTTGAGCGCGCCCCAGATGGCCACGAGCGCGATGACGGCAAGGGCGGCGCCGGCGAGGCCCTCGGCGGTCGAGAACCCCCGCTCGCCCGCGCCCGGCCGGCCACGGGCGACCCCGAGCGCGCGCTCGCCCGCCGACAGGAGCGCCAGGTAGCAACGAAGCAGCATGGTGCGGTTCCTTTCCTTTCTTGCCTGGTCCCTGAGACCTTCATCGCCCCCCCAGCCCGCCGAAGATGATCGACGGCAGCGGCGCGGCCACGAACACGAGCAGGATCGGCGCGAGGATCACCACGATCGGGACGATCACGGCCGCCCGCTGCCTGGTCGCCATCCGGCGCAGGTCCTCGCGCCGCTGGCTGCGCAGGTCGCGGCTCATGTCCATCAGCCCCTTGGCCAGGTCGGAGCCGTGCTCGGCGCTGGTGGCCAGGATCCGGTAGGTCCGGGCCGCGTGCGGCTCCGGGGTCTGCACGGCGGCCCGGGTCAGGGCCGCGCTGATGCGCACGCCGCTGCGGTGGGCCCGCAGCACCTCGGCCAGCTCCTCCACCACCGAGCCTCGGCCGCGTTCGACCACCCGCTGCAGGGCCTGGATGACCCCGCCGCCGACCCGGACGTTCATGGCCAGGAGATGGTTGATCGTGTACAGCTCGACCCGCATCTGCTCGCGCCGGCGGGCGATGATCCGGTCCAGGCGCCCGCGGGGCCTGGCCAGCCCGAGCACGAGCCCGAGCAGGCCCATCAGGAGCATGGGCGCGGCCGAGTGCCAGACGGCCAGCCCGACCACGAGCCCGAGGGTGGTGTAGAGGGCGGCCGAGGTGAGGAGCTGGACGCGATACTGGATGGCCCGGCGCCCCTCGGGAACGTCCATGAGGGCCCCGGCCTGGCGCAGGCGCAGCAGCAGCCGCTCGTCACCGCCCCGGTCGAGCACGCCGCCCATCAGCTCGACGAGCCGGCGCACGAGCGGTTCGAACAGCCGCACCAGGGTCGAGTCGCGGAAGGTGGTGCCCGGGTCGGCCAGGGCCAGCACGTCGGCGCTGCCGCCCAGCTCGGTCCGGCTCGCGATCGTGTACGGACGCACGCGCGGGGCGAGCCGGGCCGGGGGCCGCACGATCAGGGCCACCACCCGGGCCACGACGGAGCCGGTGAGCAGCGCGGCCAGCACCACCCGGCCGTCCAAGACCCCGTTCAGCACGGCGTCACCGCCTCCCAGCCTGGTCGGGGGTTGCGGCGGAGGCGGACCCGAACACCCGCTGCTCGCCCCGCATCCGCGACAGCTTGCCGACCAGCCAGAGCCCGACCAGGCTCCAGGCCGCAGCAGCCACCACCACTACGAGGCCGGCGGGGGACCGGTAGAAGTCCTGGAACGGACCACCGCGGGTGGTCAGCAGGAGCAGCACGAACCAGGGGAGCACGAACACGATGCGGGCGTTGAGCTTGCCCTCGAGCGCGTTGGTCTTGATCTCCTCCTGGAGGTTGAGGTCGTCGGTGGTCGCGTCGGTCAGCTCCTCGAGGATGCTCGTGACCACCTGGCCGCCGCGCCGCTGGGCCAGGATCAGCACCTCGATCACGCGGTCGGAGGTGGGGTGGGCGAGCTCCTCCTTGACGACCTCGAGCGCTGCCACGGTGCCGAGCGTGCGGGCCAGGGTGGGGAACCGGGCGAACGCCACCCGGATCGGCTCTGGCCCGCCCGTGGCCAGCCCGATCAGCGCCCGCTCGAGCGACATCCCGGCCGAGATCGAGCCGATCAGCTCGCGGATCGCGTCCGGCCAGGCGAGCTGGACCGTGCGCAGCCGGGTGGCGCGCTGGCGGGCGAAGAAGGCGCCGGGCAGGCTGCCGAGGGCGACGGCCGGGATCAGGGCGACCACCGGGGTCGAGGCGATCGAGCCGAGGAGCACGAAGGCGCCGAGCCCCACGCCGAGCGAGCCGAGGTAGAACTGGCGCGGGGTGAGCCGCACGCCGGCCTGGTTGAGCCAGAGCTGGCGGGCGCTCACCCGCCTCGCCGGGGCCGGCCTGGCCCCGAGCCGCCGGATCGGCGAGACGCCGAGCAGCAGCCCGGCGGCAAGGTAGGCGAACACCCCGGCGACGAGGGCGGCGGCCAGTCTCACCGAGGCACCCCCTTGGTCCACCGGGGCACCCCTGCGGGGGTCCCCGGACCCCTCCCCACCGACCGGGGCACCCCTTCGGGGGTCCCCGGACCCCTCCGGGGGTTTCCCGGACCCCTCTGGCTCACGGGGCCACCTCGCGCTTCCGCTCGGTGCCGACCAGGCCCAGCTCGAACGGTGACACGCGCCCTTCGAGGATGCCGGCGATCGTCAGCCCCTCGGGCAGGCTGCGGTCGATGACCTCGGCGTGGTGCGGGAAGGTCCCGGTCCACTCGAGCGGGTAGCCAAGGGCACGCCGCTCGAACAGCACCTCGTGGCTGAAGTTGTCGTGCAGGCTCGGGACCAGCTCGATGATCTCGCGGGTCTGGCGGAGCAGGCCCTGGCCGCCCCCCATGGTCGCGCGCTCGGCGACCTCCAGGTGCATGACGTACTTGATCGAGGAGGCGAACACCTCGCGGACGTCGGCCGCCTTGACGTTCTCGCCGGCCATGATGGCGGCGTTGACCAGCGCGGTGAGCGCGTCGCGGGCCGAGTTGGCGTGCACCGTGCAGGCGAACCCGCAGCCCGCGTTCACCGCCCGGACGATCTCGAACGCCTCCGCCCCGAGCACCTCGCCGACCACGATGTAGTCGGGGCGCATCTTGAGCACGAACTTGATGAGGTCGCGCAGGGTGATCTCGCCCTCACCGGCGAGCGACTTGGCCCTGGCCTCCAGGTAGGAGATGGTGGGCCGCTCGTCGACCAGCTCGCGGGTGTCCTCGCACACCCGGATGCGGCGCTGGGGCGGGACCGCGGCCAGCAGGGCGCCGAGCATCGAGGTCTTGCCCGCGAACGGCGGCCCGGAGATCACCACCGAGAGCCGCGTCTGGGCGACCGCCCACAGGAACCCGGCCGCCGGCACGGTCAGCGACCCGCGGCGCACCATGGTCGACAACGACTCGTTGCGGAGTTGGTGGAAGCGGACCGTGGCCGACAGCTTGTCGGACACCGGCGGGATCGCCCCGGAGAGGCGGGCCCGGCCGTCGAGCACCCGCGCGTGCACCAGCGGGCTCTGGGTGTCGAGGTGGCGCTGGGTGGCGGCGAGCAGCCGGTCGACCGCCTGCCGGTTCTCCTCCGCGGTGGTCGGCGCCACCAGCGTCTTCCGCCTGCCGCTGGCGTCGATGTACATGACGAGGTCGCCTTCGATCTCGATCTCCTCGATGCCGGGAACGCGGAACAGCTCGTCGAGGGCACCGAAGCCGGTGATCGAGCGGACCACCCGGTTGGCGATGGCCTCCACGTCGCCGAGGCCGCGGCGCTCGCTCGCGGCTGCGCTGCGCTGCCACTGCCGGATCGCCTCGGCGGTCCGCTCCTGGATCTCGGGCTCGCTGGTGGGGTCGACCTTCTGGTCCTCGATCCAGCGCAGCACGGTGTGCCTGATCTGGTCGTAGGCGCTCGCCCGCTCGCCTGGGCTCATTGGCGCGCCGTCCTGGTTTGGGAGGCTGCCGGTGCGCCCGCCGAGGTCACCGGCGGCCTCCGTGGAGCCTGAGCCGAGGTCACCGGCGGCCTCCGCGCAACCCGGGCCCGGAGCGCCGGGCGCGGCTCGGCCGGACCGGCACAGGCGTCCGGGGCAGCTCCTCGGCCAGCTCGGCCACGGCCCTGGCGAACGGCCCCCCCGTCACGAGCCGGCCGTTCCAGGCCGCCTCCTCCACCCGCCGGTCGGCCTGGATCACATGGAAGGAGGCGGGCACGAACGACCGGAAGACCTCGCGAGCCAGCTCGCCCCGCCGGTAGGCGCCGCGCTGGGCCCGGTTGAGCACGACGTGGATGGGCTTGTCCTGGTTCACCGCCTTGAAGCGCACGATCCAGTCGAGCAGCCTGGCCACCCCGACCGGGGTCGGCGCGCCGACCAGCACGACCTGGTCGGCGGTCGCCAGCATGAGCCGGGTGATCCCGTAGCGGGCCAGGCCGTTCACCGCGGTCACGTCCTCGGCCCGCGGCCCGGCGTTGACCACCACCTGCCGGCAGACGTGGGCCAGCTCCGCGATCACGTCGGCGACCTGGCCGGGGCGGACGTTGGCCCAGTCGCCCGGGCTGGTCAGCCCGCAGAGTACCTCAGGCCCTGAACCGGGCAGCGGGGAGAGCGCCTCTTCGAGGCTGCCCACGTGCTGCGCCACGGCGTCCACGGCGTTGCGGATGTTCGGCACCAGCGCCAGACCGGTCCGCTGGGCCAGGCAGGGCGCGACCTCGTCGGCGTCGACGAGCACGGCACGCTCGCCCCGGCGCTCCAGGGCGGCGGTCAGGGCCAGGGCGACCTCGGTCGCGCCGCAGCCGCCGGTGACGGCCAGCACGACCGTCACCCAGCCGCGGCCTGGGTCGCGCCGCTCCGTGGGATCGGCCTCGGGCGGCAGGTCGTCGCCCAGCTCGCGGGTGATCCGCGCGAACGCGTCGTCCACGCTGGCCGGGTCGGCGGTCCTGGCGCCGTCCGGCGCCAGGCTCACGATGAGGTCGACGAACCGCTCGGGCGCGGCGTCGTCCTCGACGGTGGCGTCGACCCCGAGGCCCCGGAGCGTCTCAGGGGCGCGGTAGTCGCCGGCCGCATGCACCGCGAGCACCCGGCGGCCGCGCCGGTGCAGCTCGCCGACGACGCGGGGGGTGAGGACGCTGGCGGTGTCGTCGACCACGAGCACCGCGTAGTCCTCCTCGAGGGCGTCCTCGTCGGCGAGCACCCGCTTGCGCACGGCCGCGCCGCCGTGGTCGGCCACGTACTGGAACAGGTCCTGGGCCCACGGCCGGTGGGAGACCCCGATCGCGATCTCGACCACGCCCATGGTCAGCCAGTCCCCGCCGGCCCCTGGGTGCCCTGTGTGGGCGTGCCGCCCGGTTGGCCCTGACCCTGACCTGTGCCCGCGCCGGCGGTCCCCTGTCCGCCGGCGCCGCCAGGCTGACCCTGACCCTGCCCCTGCCCCGCGCCCGTGGTCCCCTGCCCGCCAGCGCCACCGGGCTGGCCCTGGCCCGTGCCGAAGCCCCGCGATGGGACGGCGCCGGACTGGTCCGGGGGCACACCGACCGGGGCTCGGCCGGTCCCGGTCGAGCGGATCACCTCGAACTTCTCGCTACGGATGGCCGCGGCCAGCCGCAACGCGTCCTGGCTGGAGACGGCGAGCGTGAGGCTGTATGCGCCCGCCGGCCCGATGGTCGACGGGTCGGGCCGGTTCACGCTGAGCACCTGGGCTCCGGCCACCACGAACACGGCCTGCCCGCTGTCAAGGACCCGGATCACGTCGACCCGGTCGCCGGCCTCGAGCGCGCCGCCCACGGCATGGGCCGGGTCCACCGGCACGCTCATGGCGCGCTGCTGGGCGACTGCCGCCGGCGGCCGGAAGTCCCCGCGAGTCACCAGGTCGCCGGGGGCAATCGTCCGGGTGGCGATCCACCCCTCGAGCCTGGCCAGCGACTCAGGACCGATGAGCTGCTCAGCGATGGTGCCCGGCGCGCGCAGGTCGGTGAAGCGCAGCGCCGAGCGGGCGAGCGGCGCTCCGGCCCGAACCTCGCGGGCCGCCACTGCGACCCGGGAGGTGGCCTCGTCTCCGCGCAGCACGGCGAACACCAGCAGCATGGCGAGCAGTCCGGCCAGCAGCGTGACCAGGTGCGGCAACGAGAACCGGGATCCCACGCGCCGCCTGGGTGGCGCCGGGGTCGAGGTCTTCTGCGCGGTCGGCGCCGCGATGTCTGTGGCCTGCAAGACGGCCCCCGTTCAGTCTGCGATTGGTGCCTCCGCAGAACGGTCGGACCGCCCAGCTGTGGGCTGGTCCGTGAGGACCGGTCACCGACGCCGGACCGGCTCCTTACGAGGGGAAGGGGGAGAGCCGGGGGCGACGTTCGTTCTTGGCGCGGTTGCCTAGTTGCAGCGGACAGTCTGCCCTACAACGATTCGGAAGTGAAGTCTCGTTCCTAGGATCCTGCGTGTTCGCCCGGAACCGCGGCTGACCTGCCAGCATGGCTACGCACGCCCTCTGCGAATAGATGCGTAGTTCGTTGTCCGGCGGCGTCGTGTACGGTCCTGCCATGGCGGTAGAGGCATGGCTGGACCCATCTGGGCGTCCCGCCGACCTGCCCGGTCCTGCCGACCTGGCTGTCGGCGTCGGCGAGCCATGGCAGCCTGCCGCCATGCAGCCCGAGGAGGCAACCCCGCCGGCGGGCGTCGATCGCGCCCTGCCGCTGCTCGGCCCGTTCGCCGCACTGGTCGGACCCGATCACGAGCGCTACAAGCTCGCCGTGCTGTGCGCGCTCGCACAGCAGCCGGAAGCGAGCTGGCGGCTCCACGACGCCAAGGAGGCCGTCCCGTGGCTGGAGGCTGAGTCGACTGCCCGGGTGGTCGGCGAGCTGGCAGGTACGGGCCTGCTCCTGCCCGCCCCGGACGGCGCGGGAGCCTGGCGCCTGTCCGACGAGGCCCACGTGGTCGCGGCCGTCTGCTCGGCGCTGTCCGCACCCCAGTTCGAGCACGACCGTATCGTCAGGGTGCTCGCCGCCACCGTGACCCTGGCCAGGGCTGCCGGCGCGCCCGACGAGGCAGCGTTCGGCCCGTTCCTGGCCGCGGCCGGCGTGCTGGAGCGCGACCTCGACGCGATCGAGCGGCGCATCGCCAACGGCCAGGAGGAAGCCTTGCTGGAGGTGGCCGCGAACGCACGCATCCACGCAGCCGACATGGCCGCGCTCCTACAGCAGCACGCCGAGCTGTTCACGGGCGCAGGCGGGCTGGCCGACGCCTGGGAACGGGCGGTCGCCGCGCTCAGCCGCCTCGAGACCCTGACCGACGAGGTGGTCGCCACCCTGTCGGGCAAGGCGGACGACAAGGTGCGCCGGGGGCCCAGGAGCGACCGGCGCAGCCTGCGCGGCCTGGTCGCCGCCTCCGACCTGGCGACCCTGGCCGCACTGGCCGGCGAGGCCAGCCCGCCGCCCGCGGTCGCCCCTACCCACCCGGGCGCAGCGCTCGCCGCGCTGGACGAGCACCTGGGCCGGCCCGACCCGCTGCCTGTCCCCATCCCCGAGCCGGTCTCTCTCCCGATGGAGCCGCCCGAGGACATCCCGGACTTCACCACGCTCGCCGCCCAGGCGCTCGAGTGGCTGGCTGGCAGAGGCGAGGCGGTCCTGACCGAGTGGGTGGTTGGCGGCTCGTGGGCGGAGGCGACCGGCCGCATGGCCGCGGTGGTCGAGGCCTGGTCCCGGCACGGCCCCGGCGGCGACGGCACCCTCCGGGCCGAACTGCACGCCAGCCCCGCGCTCGACGCCGTCGGCCACGACGAGGTCGCCGCGGTCTCCCGGACGCTCGTCCGCCGCCCAGCCGGCGAGGAGCTGGCCCCATGACGCCCCGGAGAGGTCCGAGGAACCTCGCAGGGGTGTCCCGGTGCACCAGGGGCGCGCGCCGGTGCACCAGGGGAGCGGCCCGGTGCACCAGGGGAGCGGCCCGGTCGACCAGGGGAGCGGCCCGGTGAACGCAGACGAGCTGTGCCGGGTGCTGCTGGTCGGGTCGGTGCCCGCGGCCGCGGTGCCGGAGCTGTCCAGCGACGAGGTGCGCGCCGAGGTGCGCCGCCGGCTGACCGAGGCCGGCTGCGAGCTGGCCTACTCGGTGGACTCCGACCGCTGGGTGGCCCGGCTGGCCGGCCCCCTGCCCGACCTGGAGGGCCACGAGCCGGTGCTCCGCCTGGGCCAGACCGAGCTCGCGGTGCTGGCCGCCTGCTGGCTCCACCTGCGTTTCCTGCCCGCCGAGCGCGCCCGCGCGGCCCCGGACGGCGTGGACCCCGACGCTGGCGACGGCGCCGTCCTGGACCCCGACGACCTGGCCGAGCAGTTCGACGGCCGGCTCGGCCGGGACCAGCTCGACGACCTGGTCGACCGGCTCAAGCAGTGCGGGTTCCTGACCCAGCGGGACGGGCTGCTCCGCGCCGGCCCCCTGCTGGGCACCTTCGAGCACCCGGCCACCGCCGAACAGGCCCGAACCCTGCTCACACGCCACCAGCGGCTCGCCTACCTGCGACGGCGGGCGGACGAGCTCCGAGGGGACGGGGACCCGGTTGCCCAGGATTGAGGAGGTCCAGTTCGTCAACTGGGGCTCGCTCCGGCCTGACCCCGTCCCCTTGCTGACCGACGGGGTCACCGTGGCGACCGGCCCCAACGGCTCGGGCAAGACATGCTTCCTGGACGCGATCAAGCTGCTCCTCGGGATCACCGGCTTCGCGCCCGGGCGGACCTCGGCCCGGTACATCTTCGACGGCGGCCCGAGCGGGGCACCAGCCGACCGGGCCTGGCTGCGGGCGACGTTCGCCAACCCGGTCCTCCCGGCGGCCGGCGGGGGGCGCCTGTTCGCCTCGGCCGGGACCGACTTCGAGGACGCCGAGCGGGTCAGCGTCGTCTGCCTGGTCACCGCGGACGAGCGCCGCTACCGGGTCCTGCCCGGCCTGGTCCGCTGGGGCCGGCCAATCGAGTCCGACCTGCGCGACTTCGCCGACGCAAACCCGGTCGAGGAGTGGCTCGGGCCCCGGCTCTACGACGATCTGCTGGAGCGGACCGGGGTGACCCAGGCGCTGCGCGCGGTGCTCGCCCTCCCCCAGGGCGCCATCGACCGGATCGTCGAGGAACGGCCGGCCGGCATGCTCCGCCGGCTCCTCGAGCTGGCCGGCGAGCGCGACACCTACGAGACGCTGCACGCCGGGCGCGACCGCTGGGAGGGCGCCCGAGCCGCCTACCTGGCCGCCATGGAGCAGCACAAGGCGGAGCTGGACCGCCTGGCCACGCTCGACCACCTGGCCCGCCGCCACCGGGAGTGGGCCGGTCTCCGCGACCAGCTCGACCACCTGCGCCTGGTCGCGAGGCCGGCGGCCGAGTACCGCGACCTCGCCGACGAGGTCGAGGCCGAGCGCGCCCGCCAGGACCGGCAGGGTCGGGTCGTCAACGGCGACCGGGCCACGCTTGCGGCCCTGGCCGAGCAGATATCCAGGCTGCAGGCGACCGTCCAGGGGCTCACCGACCAGGCGGCCACGCTCGAGCGCGAGCTCGACGAGGCGGAGACCGCCCTGCGCGGCCTCGACCTCCGGATCGCCTCAATGGACGTGAAGGGCACCGAGGCCCAGGCGGCCGCGGCGCGCACGCGCAGCCTGGCCGGCGACCGGAGCCGGCAGCAGGCCGGGGCGGCCGCCGCCTCGGCCGAGGCCGTCCTGGCCGCGGCCCGGGCCAGGCGCGAGGCGGCGGCCGCCGCCCTGGCCAGGCGGGAGACCGAGGTCGGGATGCTGCGGCAGGGCCGCCTCCCGGCGCCGCCGGAGGTGGAGGCGTTCCAGGACCGCCTGCGGGCCGCGGGGATCGAGGCGACCCTGGTCGCCGACGTCGTCGACCTGAACGATGGCGGCGCCGACGAGGCGACCAGGGTGCGGGCCGAGGCTGCCCTCGGCGACGCCCTGTGGGCACTGATGGTGCCGTCGGACGCCTACCGCGACGCCACCGCGCTCGCGCTCGAGACCGGCTACCGGGGTGGCGTGGTGCGGGCCGGTGCCGGCGACCCGACCGGCGCCCTGGCCGAGGTGGTGGCCCCGGTCGAGCTCGGCCTGCTGCTCGAGCGGGCCGACGCCTGGTCGGCCCATGACGCCAAGCAGGCGCATGGCTTGGCCTCCCGGGGCCATGCCGCGGTCGCGCCCGACGGCATGCGCTACGGCGACAGCCTCACCCGCCGGCAGGCGCCGGACCTGCCCGTGCTGGGGCAGCTGGCCCGCGAGCGGCGCCTGTCCGTGGCCAGGGCCGAGGTGAGCCGGCTCACCGAGGAGCTCGAGGAACTCGACGCCCGCATCCCGAAGCTCCGGGCCGCCTGGCAACGGGCGAGCTGGGTGCTCGAGGCGGTGCGCGCGGTCCCAGCCGGGCTCGAGGGCCGGGACTCCACCGGCGGCGAGCTCCGCGAGGCCCAGGCGCGGCGGCCCTCCCTGGCCGACCGGCCCGTGCAGCTCCGGCACGAGCTGCGCGCGGTGGCAGAGCGGCTCGGGGCGGCAGGCGCCGAGCTGGCCATGGCCCGCGAGCGCGAGACCAACGTCGAGGCCAGGCTGGCCAGGAACCTGCCCCGCCTGGCCGAGCAGGAGAGCCGGGTGGCCCGGCTCGAGGCCGAGCTGGCCGGCCGGTCGCTCACCTCCGAGCAACGGCTGGTGGTCGAGGCCGGCGCGCTGCCGGGCACCGAGTCGCTGCTGCACGACATCGACTGGCTGACCGCGCAGGTGGCGGACGAACGCTTCGGGCCGGAGGCGCGCGACCCAGGGGTCCTGGCCCAGCGGGACGCCCAGGCGGACGCCGTCCGCGAGGCCGACCGGGCGGCCGGCGAGCGCAGGCGCGACATGGTGGCGTTCGAAGCCGGGCTGGAGGAGTCCCGCCGCCGCTACGAGGCGCGCGTCCAGCGGGTGATCCGCGGGCTGAGCGACGAGTTCGCGCGCATCTGCCGGATCGCGCGCACCGACGGCGAGCTGCGCCTGGTCACCGGCGACCGGCCCGGGGAGTACGGCGTCGACGTGCTGATCGCACACCGGACCGGCGAGCGCAAGCGCTCCTACCGGGATGCCGCCCACTCGGGAGGCCAGCGTGCCAAGATCGCGATCCTCCTGCTGCTCGCCACCATGGGGTCGGCGGGCAGGGCCGACCTGCTGCTCATGGACGAGCACATCGCCCACCTTGACTCGACCAACATCGACCACCTGGCCGAGCTGATGCACGCCCTCAACGAGCGGGTGCAGTTCGTGCTCGCGACGCCCACCAACGCCGAGGCGCTGCGGCTGTCTTGGTGCGACCTGCAGCTCGCGTTCCTGCCCAGGGACCCCGGGCAGCCGTACAATCCCCCCATCCGCATCCTGTCCCGGCTCGGCACCGGCGACCTGGCCGCCCGCTACCCCAGCGGCGAGCTGGCCGCGTCCTGACCGCGGGCCGGGACCGCCGCCGAGCTGCGCAGCTCAGAAGCCCTGCACCTGCTGGGAGGCAGCCAAAACGGCGTGCCTTGTCAGGCTGTTCACCAGCGGAAACGCAAACAGCAGCACGCTGCCTACGAACGGGTCACGAATCGCGGGGCGGCGCCACCGATGGTGGACGTCGAACCAGCCGGCGTCGCGCCGTCCGGCGGTGGCGAGGCGCCTTCCGGTCGGCCGGCGGCTGCGCCTCGCGCTCCCTCCACGTCCGGCCGCCCAGCTCCTCCCAGAGCGTCATCATCAACACCTCCCAGGAGGAAGAGCCGCTCTCCCGGCCCTTGATACGTCACGCGCCCGGACCCGCCCGACGGTGCATCCCGCAGCGGCCCACCGGCCCCGCAGCGGCCCACCGGCCCCGGCAGCGGCCTACCGGCGCCGTGACCACCAGCGCCGACGGGCCCGCGCGGCTCCCGCCTGTGGAGCGGGCAGGCCCCGGGCCCCTGCCCCGGGGATGCCCATCTCGTGGACGACGCCGGCCGGCTCGTCGGCGACCGCAGAGTTGGCGCACTCGCCGGGGCCGAGCCGGTTGCGGTGGCCGTGGGGCGCCACCGTGCCGCCGTCCATCGTCGGCTTGCCGAACCGCACCTTGCTGTAGGGCACGAGGTCGCACGAGGCCAGCCCGCCGGGGACGTTGGCGCCGTAGAACTCGGTCCAGGTCGACGAGGAGCCGAAGCCGCCCACGCCGCCCCAGCGGGCCGGCACCCGGATGCTGCCGACCAGGGTCTCGGCCCCCGTGTCCAGGTCGGAGACGGTCGCGCTCCACCAGCCGGGCCGCCGGCTCGCCACCCGCAGCCGGTACTCGCGGCCGGTCACCCACTCGTAGGCCAGGCGGCAGGTCCAGAACGGCGCGCCCTCGGTGCCGGAGTGGCAGGTGGGATTGTCGGCGCAGCCGACCGCGGCCCAGATCGAGAACACCGCGAGCCTGCCGACGCTGCCGTCGTCGCGCAGGTCGTGGGCCTGGAGCCCGAAGTAGCCGACGTCCCCGCCGGCGAAGCTCCACTGGTGGGCCCAGAAGTAGGTGGTCCGCCCGGGGTCGTGCAGGACCGTGAGGCTCCACTCGAGGCTGGTGGAGCCGGCTCCGGCCAGCCAGTGCCAGTCGGTGAAGGTTCCCTTGGGCGCGACCATCGCCCCATTCGACCATGCCCGGCCCTCCGATCGCGCGATCGGCGAGCGCTGCGAGGGGAGCGGGATCGCTACTGGAGGAAGACGACATGCGCACGCTGCCCGAACCGCTCCTGCTGGTATCGCTGGACAACAGCGGCAAGCCCCGCGACCCTACGTTGAGCCTCGGCAACGGGCTGGCTGGAGCGCTGCGTCGGCGGCGCTTCCAGTGGGTAGTGGGAAGGGCACGATGCCGACCGTCGACACCTTCGCCTTGCAGCGCGCCCTGGCCGGGCTCGGCGACGGGCTGGCCGCGGCCAGCCTGCGCGCGCCCGGCCCGGACGACGGCTTCGTCGAGCGCCGCCGCCGGCTCGTCTGGCACCTCGACCATTACCTCCTGCCGCGCGTCCACGACCTCGAAGCGCCCTTGGTGGTGGTGGTGCTCGGCTCGACCGGGGCCGGGAAGTCCTCGCTGCTGAACGGGCTCGCCCGCCACCCGGTCAGCCCGAGCGGGGTGGTCCGGCCCACCACCATGCGGCCGGTCGTGCTGCTAGCGCCCGGCCAGGTCGACGCGTTCATGGGCGGCAAGGTGCTCGCCGCTCTGGCCGACGCCGACCGCCTGGAGCTCGCGGTCCACAGCGGCGCCTTCCCGGAGATCGCGCTGGTCGACGCCCCCGACCTCGACTCGGTGGAGGCGGCCAACCGGATGACCGCCGACGAGCTGCTCCAGGCCGCCGACGTCTGCCTGTTCATCACCACCGCCCAGCGCTACGCCGACCTCGTCCCCTGGGAGTTCCTGCACCGGGCCCAGGCCCGCGGGGTGCCGCTCATGGTGGTCGTGAACCGCCTGCCCAGGAACGAGCCGGACCGCGCGGCGGTGATGGCCGACTCCCGCCGCCGGTTCGAGGAGGCCGGCCTGGGCCAGGCCGGCCCGGACGGCGAGCTGCCGTTCCTCGGGGTCGAGGAGGGCGCCCGGGACGAGGGCACCGACGGGCTCACCGCGGCTGCGGTCGAGCCGGTGCGCCAGGCCCTGGTCGAGCTCGGCCGCGACACCCAGGCCCTGGCGGCGGTCAAGGCGACCGCCCTGCGGGGCGCCCTGACCGGCCTGCCCGCGTCGGTCGAGCAGGTCGCGCGCGACCTCGAGCTCGACGAGCAGCGGGCCGCGGCCCTGCGCAGCCCGGTGACGCGCGCCTACGCCGAGGAGGCGGGCAAGCTCAACGACCGCCTGGCTGGCGGGGACTTCCTGCGCGGCGAGGTGATGCGCGCCTGGCAGGAGTTCGTGGGCCTCGGCGACGTGTCGCGCTGGCTCTCGAGCGGCGTCGGGCGGGTCCGATCCTGGTTCGCCCGCCGGTTCCAGGCCCCCGGGGCGACCGAGGGGCCGCTCAGGCAGGCCAAGGAGCAGGCGTTCGAGGAGCTGGTGGCGGCGCTGGTGCGGCACGCCGACGCGGCCGCGGGCCACGCCGCCGCCGAGTGGGCCGCCGCGCCCGCCGGTACCTTTGCGGGCGGGTCGGCGGGGTCGCTGCTGCTCGCGGACCGGCCCGACCTCTGGGGCCACGGCGAGGGGCTCGAGGCTCAGGCTCGCGAGCTGCTGGCCGCCTGGCTCGGCCGCCTGACTACAGTGGTCGAGGAGCGCGGCCAGAACCGGCGCGCGTTCGCGTTCGCCACCTCCCTCGGAGTCAACGCGATCGGCGTGATCGCCATGCTGGCGGTCTTCGCCCACAGCGCCGGGCTCACCGGCGGCGAGCTGGCCATCGCCGGAGGCACCGCGGTCGTGAACCAGAAGCTGCTCGAGGCCCTGATTGGCGAGGCGGCCGTGGCCGACATCGTCAGGGGGGCCGAGCGCGACCTGCGCTCGACGCTGCGCAGCGCCCTGGACACCGACGCCCGGCGCTTCCTCGACCTGCTGGAGCCGCAGCTCGTCGCCGGCCCGAACGACCTCCGCGCCGCGGCTGCCCTCGTCGTGGTCGAAGCCGAGCGCCTCCTGGCCGAGCTGGGCGTCCCGGACGCCGGCGACCGGGCCGAGGGGCACCAGGCCAAGGGGCACCGGGCCGAGGGGCGCCCGGCCGAGGGGCGCCCGGCCGAGGGACGGCGGGAGCCCAGGTGACCAGGGACCTCGGGCAGTGCCTGGTGGCGCTGGAGCGGGTCGCCGAGGCAGCCGAGCGGCTCGGGCTGGACGCGAGCGGGGCCAGGCAGGTGGTCGAGTCGGCCCGGACCCGGCTCGGGTTCCCGGGCACCGCGTTCGTGCTGGCACTGGCCGGCGGGACCGGGGCGGGCAAGTCGAGCCTGCTGAACGCGCTGGCCGGGCACGAGGTGAGCCGGCCGGGGCCGGTCCGCCCGGTGACCGACGAGCCGGTCGCCTGGGTGCCCGCCGACGCCGCGGGTGAGCTCGGGCCGCTCCTGCGCTGGGTGGGGGTCGAGCGGGTGGTGAGCCACCACGACCCCTCGTTCGCCGACCTCTGCCTGCTCGACCTGCCCGACTACGATTCGGTCGAGCGCGCCCACCGGGCCCGGGTCGACGAGGTGCTCCCCAGGGTCGATGCGGTCTGCTGGGTGCTCGACCCGGAGAAGTACAACGACCGCGTGCTGCACGAGGACTACCTGCGCCCGCTCGCCCACCACGCCGAGCGGGCGGTGTTCGTGGTCAACCGGCAGGACGTCATCGGCGGCCCCGGCGCCGTGGCCGAGCTGGTCGCCGACGTCCGGCGCACGCTGGCCGAAGACGGCATCACCGGCCGCCCGGTGTTCGCGGTCTCGGCCACGCCGCCGAACGGCGCCGGCACCGGCGAGCTGGACGCCCTGCGCACCTGGCTGTCAGCGCGCATGCAGGCCAAGTCGATCGTTGCCGACCGGGTGGCGGCCGACTGCACGGCGGCCGGTGCCGAGCTCGGCCGGCGGGCCGGCCTGGACGGCGAGGGCGCCAACCGGCCGCTGGTCGACGAGCGGACCCGCGACGCGGCGCACCAGCGGGCGGTCGCGGCGGCCCGGGGCGCGGTCGACGTGGCCGGGGTGCGCCGAGCCTGCCAGCGCCGCACCCGGACCGAGGCGCAGGCCAGCGGCGCCGGTCCGGTCGGGCGGGCCATGGCCGGCATCGCCCGGCTGCGCGGGGGCAGGGAGGCGGGTGCGGCGTCGGCGCGGTCCATCGACCCGGTCGCCTACGCACGCGGCTGGCGGGGACGCGCCTCGCTCAGCCGGACCGTCAACCCTGTCCACGACCTGCTGCGCCAGGCGGCGGTGGCGGCGCCGCCCGGCCTGCGAGCCGACGTCATGGCCCTGGCCAAGCCCGACCGGCTGGAGGAGCGCCTCGGCGACGCGGTGGACGAAGCGGTCGCCAGGGCCGGGGTCGAGCACGCCCGCCCGCCCCACTCCTGGCTGTGGCCGCTGGTCGGGGTGGTGCAGACGCTCGCCACCGCGGCGTTCCTGACCGGCGTGCTGTGGTATGCGACCCTGTACCTGGCCGGCCGGGCCCGGGCCGACCTGCCCGACCTGCCCACCTTCCGCAACGTCCCGGTGCCGCTGCTGCTGGTGGTCGGCAGCCTGGCCGGCGGCTGGCTGCTGGCCCGGCTGCTTCACGCCAGCGCCCGCCGGCAGGGCCGGAAGTGGGCCGACCGGCTCACCCGCGACCTCGACCGGGCCGTCGCCCGCGAGGTCGACCAGGCGATGGACGCCCCGCTCGCCGAGCTGGAGACGGCCCGGTCGGAGCTGCTGGTCCGCCTGGCCGACCTGCGCCAGGCCGCGCGCGAGTAGGCCCGGTACTCCTGAATGAGCTCAAGACCGGCCCGGCACCGCCCGTGTGGCTTGCCCGCGCCGCGGGCCCGTACGAACATCGCGCCCATGACCGGGCCAACCCGGGCCGTCTTCGTGGCCCATGCCTTCCCCCGCTCCGAGCAGGACATGGCTGGGCACTTCCTGCTCGGGCTGGCCACCGCGCTGGCCGAAGACGGCGTCGAGGTACAGGCGGTGGCCCCGTCGGGGCCCGGGCTGGCCGCCAGGGAGCGCCTGGCCGGCATCGCCGTGCGCCGCTACCGCTACGCCCCGCGGCGGGCCGAGACCCTCGCCTATGCCGGGACCATGCACACCCGGGCGGCCAGCCCGGGCGGCGCGCTCGCGCTGGCGGGGCTGGTCGGGGCCGGCGCACTGGCCGTGCGCCGGGCCGGTGGCGCCGCCGACCTGGTGCACGCCCACTGGTGGTTTCCAGGCGGCCTGCAGGCCCTCGCCTCGCGCCGGCGACCGCTGGTCACGACCCTGCACGGGACCGACGTCCGGCTCGCCCGCTCCCGCCCCGCGGCCAGGGCCGCCTGCGCCAGGGTCCTGCGCGCGTCGGCGGTGGTCACCGCGGTGTCGACCTGGCTGGCCGACACCGCGGCCGGCTTCGCTCCCGACGTCGCCGACCGCATCCGGGTGGCGCCCATGCCAGTCGACGACACCATGTTCACCCCGGGCGACCAGGCCCGCACCGAGCTCCTGTTCGTGGGTCGGCTGGACGAGCAGAAGGATCTCGACACCGCTTTGCGCGCCCTGGCCCGGATGGACGGTCCCGCCGCCGGCCGGTCGCTCCGGGTGGTGGGCAGCGGGCCGGCCCAGGCCAGGCTCCGGCGCTTGGCCGCCGACCTGGGCGTGGCCGCACGGGTCACCTGGGAGGCGCATCTGCCCCAGCGGGAGCTCGCTGACCGCTACCGGCGAGCGGCCGCGCTAATCGTGCCAGGTCGGGACGAGGGCCTCGGTCTGGTGGCGGTCGAGGGGCAGCTCGCCGGCGCCCCGGTGATCGCGGCGGCCTCCGGCGGCCTGCTCGACGTCGTCCGCGACGGCCAGACCGGCCGGACCTTCCCGCCCGGGGACCCGACTGCCCTGGCCCGCGCCCTGGAGGGCGTGCTCGCCGATCCGCTGGCGGCCGCCGGCCTGGCCGTGGCCGCCCGCAGAGCGGCCGTCGCCCGGTTCGGCCGGCAGGCCGCGGCCCGCACCTATGCGGCCCTCTACGCCGAGGCCCTGATCACCAGGGCGCCATGAGCTGCGACCGGGTCATTATCTGCCGGTTCGCCATGGGAGCTCGAGCCTGGCGCGCTTCAGGCGGCGCGGGCCTCACGCGCTTCAGGCAGCGCGGGCCTCACGCGCTGCAGGCAGCGCCAGCCTCACGCGCTGCAGGCAGCGGCGCCTCGGACGTGCGGGCGAGTGGGCCTCGCACGTTGCAGGCTGTGGGGCCTCACGCGCTGCAGGCCATGGGGGCCTCGCACGCTGGAGGCGATACGGACCGCGCTCAGTACCAGCCGTGGGACTGCCAGAAGGCCTTGGCTGCCTCGGCGGTGCCGTAGCGGTCGCGGACGTAGCTGCGGAAGGCCTTGAGCTGCTTGCCGCAGTCGGTGGTGGCGTAGTCGACGCCCAGGTAGAGGATACGGTTGCCGAGCAGGAGCTGGCCGAGACCGAACGCGGTCGAGGTGGGGTTGTCGGCCGTCGGGTCGCCGCCGGACTCGTGCATGATGATCCAGCGCTCGGCCGCCGAGGTGCCCGACAGGTCGCAGCGGCCCCCCGGACCCCGTCCCACCGGCTGCTCCCGGACCTCAGATCGCTGGGTGCCGCCAGCCCGCCGCTCGGCCGCCTGGCGTGCCCGCTCCGCCTCCTCCTGCCGGATCAGGCGCCGCAGCTCGGCCGAGCGGGAGCGCAGGGCGACGGCCTGGCCCGCCAGCCAGGCGATCCTGCCGTCCAGCGCCTGCTTGGCGCGGGCGCGCACCGCCTGGACCCGCTCCAGGTCGGCGACCTCCCTGGCCACCGCCTCACCAGCCGCTCGGCGCGCCCGCTCCACCTGGAGCGCCCGCTCGTGCAGCTCCTCGGACTGCCGCTGCACCCCTCGCAGGCGGCTGAGCGCGTCACTGCCCGACTGGGCGATGTAGTCGAGGGTTGTGGCCCGGTCCAGCAGCTCAGGCAGGTGGTCGGGGTCGACCAGCACGGCGAGGTCGCCCGAGCCGCCGGTCATGTAGGCGCCGCGAGCCCGCTCGGCCAGCCCGGCCCGGAGGTCGGCCAGCTCGGCCTCTACCCTGGCCGCGAACCTGGCCGCCTGCACGCTGCTCTGGCGTGCCGCTGCCAGGCGCTCCCTGGCCACATCCAGCCGGCCCCTGGCCCCGGCCACGGACCGGTCCGCCTCGGCCAGCGCCGAGGCGACCGCCGCCGAGTCGGCGCGGGCGTCACGCAGCACGGCTTCGACCCGGCCGAGCTCCCGCTGGGTCTGGGACAGGTCGGTCCGCTTGTCGTCGGCCGCGGCGGCCAGGGCGAGCAGGGATGCGACCGCGAGCAGCGCGATCAGCAGGGCGAGGGTGCGGGCGCGGACGGGCAAGAGCGCCTCCCTGGCTGGGGGGTCGGTTGCCCTGCGCTCGGTTGGGGGACCGAAGCGCAGGGCGACTACCTTAAACGAGGAGAGGTGGTCTACTGCAAATTGGCTATGAAGCCCCTGGCAGCCCGCGTGGCGCCGGCCGGTCCGCCCGGCTGTGGCACCGGCGCTGTTGGGGGGCCGGTGGCGGTGGGATCCACCCGACCATGGCACCGGCGCTCTTGGGGGGCCGTGGGGGGAGCGTGTCCTGGTGCACCCGCGGCTCCCCGGGAAGCTGGCACAGGCGCTCTTGGGGGGCCGTGGGGGGAGCGTGTCCTGGTGCACCCGCGGCTCCCCGGGAAGCTGGCACAGGCGCTCTTGGGGGGCCGTGGGGGGAGCGAGCTCCCCCCACATCGACCGAGGACTGCCGGTCAGGACACGCCGCTGCGCGCAGACCAAGGGCGACGGTCGCCGCCAGAGCGAGCTCCCCCCACATCGAACGAGGACTACCGGTGGATGTGCGACCGCGGGACATGCACGCTCAGGGGGCGCGGGCGAAGCGGTCGCCGTCAGCCAGGGCGCGGCCCTCGCGGACGAGCTTGGCCAGGTGGGCCCGGACCGAGCGCTCGGCGGCCGGGTGGAGCACGGGCTCGACCTCGGCGTAGACCCGGGCGACGATCTCGGCCGGGGTCCGGTCGCCCGCGGCGAGCGCGGCCAGGACCTGGCGCTCGCGCGCGCGCCGGTGGGCGATGTACTCGTCGATCTTGCTGGCGGCGTCGGGCACCAGTGGCCCGTGCCCCGGGTAGAGCCGCTCCAGGTCGTAGTCGAGCAGGATGGACAGCGAGCGCAGGTAGTCGCTCATGTCCCCCTCCGGCCAGTCGACCACGGTGGACCCGCGGCCGAGCACGTGGTCGCCGGTGAACATCGCCTGCTCGGTGCCGAGCAGGTAGCAGCAGTGGTCCGGGGCGTGGCCGGGAGTCGGTACTGGTACCAGGCCCAAGCTCCCAGCGGCCAGCGGCCGGCCAGCGACCAGGGCTGGGGCGCGAGGCGTCGACCAGGCCGGGGCGAGCGCGGCCAGCGGGGCGCCGGCCCGCTCGGCGAACGCCCGGGCCCCCTCGGCGTGGTCGACGTGGGTGTGGGTGAGCAGCACGAGCTCGACCAGGCGGCCCTCGCACGCCCGCAGCACCCGCTGCGCGTGGTGGGCATCGGGCGGGCCAGGGTCGATCACCACTACCTCTCCGGCGTCCGGCTCGCTCACGACGTAGGTGTTGGTTCCCTCGAGCGTCATCGGCGACGGGTTGGGGGCGAGGATCCGGGTGACCCGCTCGCTCCACCGCTCGACGGCACCGGTCACGGCCGCCCACCCCGACCCTCGCCCGCCTCGGGCAACGTCACCTGGGGCGAGGCTCCCTCGTCCGCCTCGGACGAGGGAGCCTGGGACGCTTGGGGCGAGGGAGCCTCGCCCGCCTGGGAAGCCTGGGAAGAGGGAGCCTGACCCGCCTCGGGTGAGAGAGCCTTGCCCGCCTCGGGCGAGGGGACCTGGGGCAGTCGGGCCTCGCGCGCTCCAGGCGGCTCGGGGGCACGCTGGCCCAGCGGCGGCAGGCGGATGCGCTCGCCCGAAGGAAGCACCACGGCGTCGCCGGCCCAGAGGGGAAGGGTGCGCTCGATCACCCGTGCGTCGGCCGCCGCCAGCACCTCGGCCACCGACGAGAAGGCGGTCAGCTCGCGCAGCGTGCACCAGGTCGGCGGCAGCATGCGCACCGGCTCGGCCACGGCCGACGCCACCGGGAGCCAGTGCCCGCGCTCGGCCTCCAGGCCGTGGACGGTCACGGTGGCGCCCCTGGGCAGCCCGGCCACGAAGAAGCGCGTGTCGTAGCGGCGGGTCTCGGCCTCCGGCGTCACCCACCAGGCCCAGTAGCGCAGCCGGCTGGTGTCCAGACGCACCCCGAGGCCGGCGAGCACGGCGCCAAGCCCCTGCCGGCCGGCGAGCAGCTGCCGCCGGGCCGCGTCCAGCGCGGCGGGCTCGGGTGCGCGGTCGGCGAGCAGGACCCCGGCCTCCTCCAGGCATTCCCGGCAGGCGGCCACCACCGTCCCCCGTGCCTCGGAACGGCCGAGGCCGAGGCGGGCCGCCCATGCCTCTGGGCCAGGGCCCGACCAGGTCGCGTCGACGGCCGGGTCCTGGTCGACCCGGTCCACCCGGCCCCCCGGGAAGACCCAGAGCCCAGCTGCGAACCCCATCGTCATCGTGCGCCGCTGCAGGTACACCTCGAGCCCCGTCGGCCCGTCGCGCAGCACGACCACGGTGGCGGCGGGGCGAGCCGGAACGACCGGGGTCCTCTTCGGCGCTCCTTGCATGGCAGGCATGGTACTTGACGCCCTGGCGCCGCCCGTCAGGCAGGTTCGCCCTGGTATAGCGGTTTGCGGTACATAACCGGATACCGCAAGGGACATCCCCGGGACCCGTAAAGACTCTTTCGCCGTCGCGGCGGAGCATGGTCCCCTGCTGCGGTTCCGCATGTTGCAGGCTTCACGTTGCAGGCTTCGCGCAACGGTGAGCCTCGGGGGGCGCGATGAAAGGGATCGGGATGAAGCTGCGCATGACCAACAGCCTGCTCAGAGCGGCCCTCGACTACGCCGAGCGGGGCATCCCGGTCTTCCCCTGCCACCATCCTGCCAACAACTGGCAGCGCGGCCGCTGGAGCAGCCTCGAATGCTCGTGCCAGCAGCTCGGCTGCCTCCACCCTGGAGAGCACCCGCTCTCCCAGCGCTGGCTCGAGGAGGCCACCACCGACGCCGCCCGGATCGAGCGTTGCTGGCTGCGCCGCCCCGAGGCCAACATCGGGCTCGCCACCGGGGTGATGTTCGACGTCCTGGACGTCGCCGGCCCGGCCGGCCAGTCGTACAGGTTCCCCCAGGGCATCACCCCGGCGGGCCCGGTGGCGCGCACCGGCAGCGGCCGCTGGCACTACTTCGTACGCCCGACGGGGTTCGGCGACGCGGCCGTGCCGGGCCACACCGGGTCCGGGTCCGCCTCCCGCAGCCACCTCCACTGGCATGGGCGCGGAGGGTACGTGCTGGCGGTGCCGAGCCGGCACTCGGCCGGAGGGGCGACGCGCTGGATCCGCGGGATCGACCTGCCGCTTCCCGAGGTGCCGGCCCTTCTGCACGCCCTGCACACCCCGCGGGCCCAGCGAACCGAGCGGGCGCGCCCGGCCTGAGCCGCTCCCGCTGGTGGGTGCGGCTGACTATTCCTTTCTGGTCAGCGCGAGACACCTGTTCTAGACACGATGGAGCAAGGCGGCTGCCTCGGAATGACTGAGCAATTAGGAATGGGAATTGCTACGTAGACGCTAGGCCAGGAGCAGCTGCGCGTCCAGGTTTTTCACCGCCGCCGTCCCGTTCCACCGGTCGAGGTCACGGCGGAACTCGTGGATGCGCCGCAATTCGCGGGCCGATCCCGTGTACATGGCGTTGGTCAAGGAGTCGCCGGCCAGGCGGCACGCCTCCTCGATCTCCCCCTGCTGGGCGTACGCGCTCGCCAGATGGGTCAGGTGCAGCGACCGGTCGCGCACGAATTCCGTGCTCAGCGTCGTGAGCGCCTCGCCGAGGGACGCCTGCGCGTCGTGCGGCCGGTGCAGCCGCACGTAGCAGGCGCCCTTCTGCCCGGCGAGCTGGGAGCGGTCGAAATGGTAGATCCAGGGCGGGTCGGACGCCGACGACGCCTGGGCGATGGCGGCCTCGGCCCGGTCGAGGGCCGAGGCGCAGGGCCCCGCCTCGCCGAGGGTCGCCAGGGCGAGCGCCTCGACCCGGCAGAGCCAGGCGAGCGTGGTCGCCGTCACCGACCCTCTCCCCCTGTTCTGCGCCTCGAGAGCGAGCTGGAGGCCGGCGTAGGCGTCCTGGCCGTAGGTGGCGACCACGCTCATGCAGCCGAGCACGTAGGCGGCCAAGGCGCGGTCCCCTGCCTCCTGGGCGGCCCTGAGCGCGACCTCGTAGTACCGCCTGGCGGCCCGGTGATCGTTCATGTCGAAGGCGAGCCAGCCGGCGAGCTGGGCGACCTGGGCCGCTGCGGTGCACAGCCGGCGGTGCACCGGCCCGGACTGCGAGCCCTGCAGCAGGGAGGTGATGAGCTGCAGGTGGCCGGTGACCGGACCCTGCAGGTCGCGCGAGCCGATGCGGTCGTCGAGGCGACGGCACTCGCTGATGACCGTCTCCAGGTGCCCCATGGTGGCGTCGTCGACCCGGCTGGGTCGGTCCAGCGCCCGGGCGAGCCGCTCATGCGGCTCGGCTCCCACCGTATCGAGCGCCGGCGCGAGCGCGGCGACCCCGGCGACGCTGGTCATGTGGCGAAGGAAGGCTCGGCGTTCCACGTCATGTCTCCACGACTCAAGGGTCTCAGCCAGCGTGTCGCGATCGAGGGACCACGCCGGTAACGCCTGCTCTGCGTCATCCACCAACCCGAGCTGCTCGGCCGACAGGCCGTAGAGCGCGCACAACTTCTCCTGGTAGAACGGGCTGGGCCGCTTGAACCCCCGTTCCCACTTGCCGACCATGCTGGCGGTCACACCCACGCGACGGCCCTCGAGCTCACACAATTTCTGTAGCTCTTCCGCCACCCGCTGCAAGGACCATCCCCGTTGGCGCCGCTGGCGGCGGAGTCGTGCATTGGGCATTGCGTCGTGCGCTGACATCATGCCGATCTCACTATTCGAGACACAAGATGGGGGAAGCTTCTTGCCACGAGAACTGTACGCAAATATCTCGCGTCTCGACAACTCACCTGCCCGGAGGGACGAGCTCGAAGGGGTTTCACCTATTAATACGACTGAGCAAAATGGCAGCGGATGACTGGGTTAGCCTGGTTTGCACCCGGCAGAACCGGTCGTACGCGCATGCTCCCCAAGGCGTACCCGGCCGTTTCCGGCCGCTTACCCGGCCGTTACCAGGCCAGCTCCAAGCCAGCTCCAAGCCGCACCACGCCGTTTTGGCCTGCGTCCGGTCCGATGGTGGCACAGAATGGGCCATGGCCTCCGACCCCCGCCGCGCCGTGCCCGGCGTCGACACGCTCCTCGAACACCCCAAGGTGGCGGCCTGCGCCGCGACCTGGGGCCGGGCCCGGGTCCTGGGCGCGGTGCGTCGCACGCTCGACGCCAGCAGGCAGGCAGCCGCCGCCGGCGAGCGCGTGCCGGGCATGGACGAGCTGGCCGCTCGGGTGACGGGCGCGGTCGAGGCGCTCTCCCGGGGCCGGACACGCGCGGTGATCAACGCGACCGGGGTGGTGCTGCACACCAACCTGGGCCGGGCGCCGCTGTCCGAGGCGGCCAGGGCCGCGGTGGCCGAGGCCGCTGGCTACGCCACCGTCGAGTACGACCTCGCCGCGGGGACCCGGGGACACCGGGGCGCGGCCGCCACGGCGCTTCTCCGGGAGGTCACCGGCGCCGAGGGCGGCCTGGTGGTCAACAACGCGGCCGGCGCCCTGCTCCTCGCGCTCCACGCGCTCGCCCGCGGCCGCGAGGTGGTCGTCTCGCGGGGCGAGCTGATCGAGATCGGCGGCGAGTTCCGGCTCCCGTCGGTCATGGAGGCGGCCGGGGTGACGCTGGTCGAGGTGGGCACCACCAACCGCACCCACCTGGCCGACTACGCCCGGGCCCTGGGTGAGCGCACCGGCTGCGTGCTGGTGGTGCACCCCTCCAACTACCGTGTGGTCGGCTTCACCGCCAGCCCGGCGCTGGCCGAGGTGGCCGCCCTGGCCCACGAGCACGGTCTGCCGCTGCTGCATGACCTCGGGTCGGGGCTGCTGGCCGGGTCGTTCGGGGCCGAGCCGTCGGTGGCCGGCAGCCTGTCCGCAGGGACCGACCTCGTGCTCTTCTCGGGTGACAAGCTGCTCGGCGGCCCGCAGGCCGGGCTGGTCGCGGGCCGGGCCGACCTGGTGCAGCGCCTGTCGAAGGACCCGGTGGCCCGGGCCGTGCGGGCCGACAAGCTCACCGTGGCCGCGCTCGAGGCAACCCTGGAGGCGCACGCCAGGGGCCTCCGGGACGAGCTGCCGGTCTGGCGTGCGCTGACCCTCGGGCCCGACGACCTGCGGCCGCGGGCCGCCGCCCTGGCCGCGCGGCTCGGGCCACCGGCCTGTCTGCGGGAAGGCGCCAGCGTGGCCGGGGGCGGGAGCCTGCCCGGCGAGGGCCTGCCCAGCGTGCTGGTGGAGGTCGACCCGACCCCGGTGCCGGTGGAGGCCGTCCTGGCCCGCCTGCGGGGCGGCGACCTCCCGGTGATCGCCCGTGCCGAGCGCAGCCGGGTCGTGGTCGACCTGCGCACGGTCCCCCCCGACGCCGACGAGCTGGTCGCCGCCGCCCTTGCCGCCGCCCTTGCCGCCGCCCTCCGGCAGGGCCCAGGCCCGGCCACCCCCAGGCCTGGTGAAGGCGCCGCAGATGCGGGCCCAGGCGCGGCCACCCCCGGGCCGGACGAGGACACCGGGGGCGGGAACGGCGAGGCGGGCGGGAGCGGCGAGGTGGGGGGCCCCTGGACCGCAGGGGCTTCAGGACCGGCTGGAAGAGAAGGCGCCATGGGTCCGAGCGGCGGGGTGGGCGGCCCCGGCAGGGGACGGGTTCGCTGATGGCGCATGTCGTCGGGACCGCCGGGCACGTCGACCACGGCAAGTCGGCGCTCGTGCTGGCGCTCACCGGTACCGACCCGGACCGGCTGGACGAGGAGAAGGCCCGGGGCATGACGATCGACCTCGGCTTCGCCTGGACCACCCTGCCGTCCGGCCGCGAAGTCGGCTTCGTGGACGTGCCCGGCCACGAGCGCTTCGTCCACAACATGCTGGCCGGCGTGGGCGGGGTGGACTGCGCCCTGTTCGTGGTCGACGCGAGCGAGGGCTGGCGCCCGCAGTCGGCTGAGCACCTCGCCATCCTGGACCTGCTCGGCGTGGCCACCGGCGTGGTCGCGCTCACCAAGGTGGACCTGGTCGACGCGGCCACCCGGGACCGGGTGGCCCGGGAGGTGGCCGGGCGGCTGGCCGGCACCACGCTCGCCGGCGCGCCCGTGGTGGCCACGGCGGCGCCGCTGGGCTCGGGACTCGACCAGCTCCGGACCGAGCTGGACCGGGCCCTCGACCGCACCCCCGACCCGCCGGACCGGGGCCGGCCGCGGCTCCCGGTCGACCGGGTGTTCTCGATCCGGGGCAGCGGCACGGTGGTGACCGGCACCCTCTCCGGCGGCACGCTGGCCGCCGACAGCCGCGCGGTGCTGCTGCCGGCCCGCCGGGAGGTGCGGATCCGCGGTCTCCAGGGGCACGGGAGACCGCTCCAGCGGGCCGCCCCCGCCCGGCGCCTGGCCGTCAACCTGGCCGGCGTGGCCACCGGGGACGTGGCCCGCGGCGACGTGCTCGTGCTGCCCCGGCAGTGGGCGCCGACCCGCGCGGCCGACTGCCGCCTCCGCTGCCTGGCCGGGGCTCCCGCGCCGCTCCGGCCCAAGGGCGCCTACCTGCTCTACGCCGGCGCGGCCGAGACGGCCGTGCGCCTGCAGCCCCTGGACGCCCACGAGATCCGGCCCGGCGAGGACGGCCTCGTCCGCCTCCACCTGGAGCGCGAGCTCGTGCTCGACGTGTTCGAGCCGCTGGTGCTGCGCGACAGCGGCCGCGACGAGACCGTGGGCGGCGGACGGGTTCTCGACCCGTTCCCGCTCCCCGGGGTGCATGGCACGGCCGGGCGGGTGCGCCGGGCCGAGGAGCTGGAGGCCCGCGAGGCGGCTGGCCGGGCCGGGCTGCTCGAGCGGGTGCTGGCCGAGCGGGGGCTGGCCAGCCGGGGCGAGCTGCCCGCCCTCGCCGGCGCCGGGGAGCCGGCGCTCGCCGCGCAGCTGGCTGCCGCGGCCGAGGACGGCCGCTTGGTGCGCGGCCGGGCGGTGGCCTGGGCACCCGAGGCCTGGCAGCGGGCGCGGCAGGACGTGCTCGAAGCGGTCGCCGCCCACCACCGGGCCGAGCCGCTCGTCCCGGGCATGCCGGCCGAGCTGGCCCGCCTCGCCGCGCGGGGTGCGGCGCCGGCCCGCGCGCTCGGGGGCGCGGAGGCGGCCTGGAAGGCGGGCGGGGCCGAGGTCGTCGAGGCCCTGGTCGCCTCCGGGCGGCTGGTCGTCGACGGGCCGGCCGTGCGGCTCCCCGGCCATGGCGTGCGGCTCGACCCTGGTCAGCGGGCGGTCCGCGCCGCGGTCGAGGTGGCCCTGGCCGCCGGCGGGGTGACCGTGCTGAGCGACGACCAGCTGGCCGCCCTCGGCGCCGACCGGCGCATGCTCGCCGCCCTGGTCCGCCTCGGTGTCCTGGTGAACGTCGGCCCCGGCCTGCACGTGGGCGCCGAGGCGCTCACCCAGGCGGTCGGGTCCCTGCGCAGGACGTTCCCGGGCGACCGGCCGTTCACCGCCGCCGAGGCGAAGGAGGCGATGGGCACGACCCGGAAGACCGCCATCCCCCTGCTGGAGCACCTCGACCGCAGCGGGATCACCGTCCGGCAGGGCGACCACCGCCGCCTGGCCACCCCCGGCTAGCTCCACGCCCGGGCCGGCGGGCCCGGGTGCCGGCGGGCCCCGGGGCGGCGGGGCGGCGGGCCCCCGGGCCGGCGGGCCCCCGGCCGGCGGGGCCTGCCGCCCGCTCCGGGGGAAGGCCGCCCGCCCCGGGCTTTGGGCTACAGGCGCTCGCAGATTGCCTCGGCGATGGCCAGCGACGACGTGGCCGCGGGCGACGGGGCGTTGCGGATGTTCACGACCCGGCCTCGGGCGGTGATCCGGAAGTCGTCGACCAAGGCGCCGTCGCGGGCCACGGCCTGGGCCCGCACCCCGGACGGTCCCCGGACCACGTCGGCCGGGCGCAGCTCGGGCACGTACCGGCGCGCCTCGCCTACGAACGCGGCGCGGCTCACCGAGTGCCAGAGCTCCCGCGCGCCGGTGCGCCAGTGCCGCCTGGCCATGGTCCGGAACCCCGGCCAGGCGAGCGTCTGCCACAGGTCACGGCGGTCGACCGTGGACAGGCGGTACCCCTCCCGGGCGAAGGCGAGGACGGCGTTGGGACCGACCAGGACCTCGCCGTCGATGCGCCGGGTCAGATGGATGCCGAGGAACGGGTACCTGGGGTCGGGCACCGGGTAGATCAGGCCGCGCACGAGGTGGCGCCGCTCCGGCCGCAGCAGGTAGTAGTCGCCCCGGAAGGGGACGATCCGCGGGTCGGCGTCGTCGCCGCTGAGCGCCGCGACCCGGTCGGCGTGCAGGCCGGCGCAGACCACCAGCCGCCCCAGCTCGAGGACCTCGGCGTCGGTCGTCTCGACCCGGACGGCCCCCGCCCGCTGCTCGATGGCGCGCACCTCGGTCGCGGTGCGGATCTGCCCCCCGGCGGCCTCCACCTCCTTGGCCAGCGCCCGCGCGTAGGCGGCGAAGTCCACGATCGCGGTCTTCGGCGAGTGGAGCGCGGCCACGCCCCGGGCGTGCGGCTCGACCTCGCGCAGCTCGCCAGCGTCCAGCCTGCGGATGCCGGGGACGCCGTTGGCGGCGGCGCGCTCCGCGATCCGCTCGAGGCGCGGCAGCTCCCCGGCGTCGACGGCGACGATCACCTTGCCGCACTCCTCGTACGGCACGCCGTTGTCCTGGCAGTAGCCCCGCAGCAGCTCGATGCCCCGGCGGCAGAGCCGGGCCTTGAGCGAGCCCGGCTCGTAGTAGACCCCGGCATGGGCGACCCCGCTGTTCCGGCCGGTCTGGTGCAGCCCGACCTGGGCCTCCTTCTCGAGCACGGTCACCGCGAGCCCCGGCCTGGTCAGCGCCAGGTGCCTGGCCACGGCCAAGCCGAGGACGCCACCCCCGACGATCCCCATGCTGCCATCGCCCGCGCTGCTCACGTTGCCGATCCTACCGTGGGCCCCGCGCCCGCGCCGCGGCACGCGCCCGGTGCTCGGGCCGGCTCCCTCTGCCCCCACTCCGCTGCGACCTGCGAGGCGATGGAGCGGATGACCTCGTCGGTGCTCGGGCTGGCTCCCCCTGCTCCCACTCCACAGCCAGATTTGCGACCATACCGGCATGAGCACGACCGCACCGGTGCGCGAGCGCACCGAAGAGCACGACGAGATCGTCGACCCGGACATCCCGTGGATCGTGATCGTCTGGAACGACCCGATCAACCTGATGTCCTACGTGGTCTTCGTGTTCCAGAAGCTGTTCGGCTACTCCAAGGAGAAGGCCACCAGCCTGATGCTGGACGTCCACCACAAGGGGAAGGCGGTGGTGTCGAGCGGGCCGCGCGAGAAGGCCGAGTTCGACGTCTTCCGGCTCCACGGTCACGGGCTGTGGGCCACGATGCAGAAGGACCGTTGAGTGGCCGGCGCGTTCAAACGGGTCGGCGGCCGCGTCCGGGTCAGGCTGAGCCCGCAGGAGGCCCAGGTCCTGCGCAACCTGCCCGACCAGCTCCGCGGCGTCCTCACCGCCGAGCAGCTTTCGGGCGGACAGCCCGACCCGGTCACCGCGCGGCTGTTCCCGCCCGCCTACCGGGACGCGGGCGACCGCGAGCGGGAGGAGGAGTACCACACCCTCGTCCACGACGACCTGCTGAGCGCCAAGCTCGCCAACCTCGACCTGATGACCAGCAGCCTCGCGCGCGGCTCGGTCAGCAGGCGGCGCTGGACGGTCGACCTCAGCGAGGAGGAGGCGATGGCATGGCTGGGCGTGCTGAACGACCTGCGCCTTGCTCTCGGGGTGCGCCTGGGCATCGAGGACGACTTCGACGGGCACGTCGACGAGTCCGCCCCGTCCGCGCCCGCCATGCACCTGCTTGCCTACCTCGGCTGGCTCGAGGAGCTGCTGGTCGAGACGCTGTCGGCCTGACCGGGCCCTGCCGCCGGCCGCCGCCCGTCGCCGTCCGGATCGACTCGTCCCGGCGCCGGCGTCAGAGGAGACCGGCGCGGGCCAGGGCGGCGACCGCCGCCACGGTGACCAGCTCGACCAGCTGGTTGGCCGCGCCCAGGCTGTCGCCGGTGAAGCCGCCCAGGCGGCGGCGGAACAGCCGGATGCAGGCCAGGCAGGCGGCCAGGCCGGCCGCGAGCGGGACCGGGGCCCAGGGCCCGGCCGCGGCGGCCAGGGTCGCGGCCACCACCGCCGAGGCGGTCAGCACCTCGCCGGGGCCGAGCGGCCCGGCGATCTCGGCGCCGCTGCCGGCCGCGGCGGGCGGCAGGACCCGGGCGACGAGCAGGGCCGAGGCGCGGGCCAGCACGTGGCCGCAGACGGCGGCGCGGGCGAAGTCGGCCAGGCCGAGCGGCAGCAGCAGCGCGGTGCGCAGAGCGAGGACGGTGCCCAGGGCGACGATGCCGTAGGTGCCAAGCCGGCTGTCGCGCATGATCGCCAGGCGCCCGGCCGGGTCGGTCCCGCCCCACAGGCCGTCGGCCGAGTCGGCCAGCCCGTCCTCGTGGAGCGCGCCGGTGACCGCGATCATTGCGGCCACGGCCAGGATGGTCGCGACCGCGCCGCCCCAGACCGGCGCGACCGCGGCCCGGACGGCCACGCCGAGCCCGGCGACCACCAGCCCGACGGCCGGGAACAGGGGCGACGCCCGGCGCAGGTCGCCCGGGCCGACCTCCAGCCGCGGCCCCGGGATCCTGGTCAGGCACGCAAGGGCGAGCGCGAAGCGGCGTAGCGGCCCCGCGCCCCTCGGCCCACCGGTCCCGTCCATGTCCACCGCTCCGTCGGACCCGCCCGCGCCCTCCCCGGCTGGTGGGCGCCCCGGCACCGCAGGCTAGCCCGCTACCCGGCTTGGCGGAAGCCGGCGGCTTCGGCGGCTGCCTCGTCGGCGAAGCCGAGCTACCCGGCCCGGCGGAAGCCGGCCGCCTTGGCGGCCGCCTCGTCGGCGAAGCACAGCTCCGGGTTGGTGCGCGCGTAGTCCCTGCTCCCCGGCACGTGGTAGATCTTGCCGTTCTCGCCGATGTTGCCCTTGACCGGGTGGGAGGCGGGGCAGGTGTTCCTGCCGCTGGGGGCGGCCTGCCCGGGGCCGCTCGGCTGGGTGCGCGCGCCAGTCCCCGCCGACCCGCCCCTCGGGCGGTTGGGGGCGTTGCCGCCGCACCGGCCCCACAGGCCGAGCTTCTTCGCCTTGGCGGCCGCCTCGGTCCGGCGCATGAGGCCGATGTAGCGGTCGTTCGGCTTGTAGAGGACCGCGGTCGCATGGCCGGTGCGGATCAGCTCCTGGTTGGCGAACACACCCTTGGCGGTCCACACGTAGAGCAGCGTCCGCCCGTAGCGGTCGCGGAGCTCCCGGTCAGGCGAGACGAGCACGGTGGACCCGGGCGCCAGCAGCTTCTTGGTGAAGGCGGCCGCCTCCGGCCCGTAGCACTCGACCCCGAGCTTGGTCTCGGGGGTGTCCACCTCGAGCAGGCGGACCGTGGTCTTGAACCCCGAGCGCAGCGGCCCCTTGCCGGTGCCCCGCAGCTCGACGGTGTCGCCGTCCACGACCCTGAGCACGGTGGCGCGCTGGGCGTCGCGCGGCGGCCTGGTGGAGGACCCGGACGGTGGCGGGCCGGCCGCGCCCGGGCCGTCACCGCCCAAGGCGCCGCCGAGCTGCCCGCCGTCGCAGGCGCCCAGGACCAGAGCAGGCACAAGGACCAGCACGAGGGCCCAGGCCAGGCGCCGGTCGCGGTGGCGGTGCCGCCTCGGTACCAGCGCCTGTCGTCCCGGGCCGGTCGCCGGCCTGACCGCTGGTCGCACCCGCACGGCGCGGCTCCCTTCCCGTGGTGGCGTGGGGTCCGCCACCTTCGCTGTAGCCGCCTTCTGTGTTGCTGTGGCCGCCTTCTGTGTAGTTGTCCCCCGCATCCGGACCGTTCAAGCCACCAGCCCGGCGACCCGGACGAGTCTCGCCCACGGGTGCGACAGCGCCGCCCTACCCGCCCGCGACCTCCACGATCGCCTCTACCTCGACGGGGACGCCCAGGGGGAGGGCGGCCACGCCGACCGCGGCCCGGGCGTGGCGGCCGGCGTCGCCGAACACCTCGCCGAACAGCAGGCTGGCCCCGTTGACGACCTTCGGCTGGTCGGTGAAGCCGGGGTCGCTCGCCACGTACCCGTTCACCTTGACCACCCGGCGCACCCGGGAGAGGTCGCCCAGCTCCTGCTTGAGCGCTGCCACGACGTTGATTGCGCAGCGCCGGGCGGCCTGGACCCCGTCGTCGAGGGTGAGGTCGCCCGCGCCGAGCCGGCCCGTCCAGCCGGGCCGACCGTCCACGAGGGGCACCTGGCCGGAGACGTACACGAGGTCGCCGGTGCGGACGCAGGGAACGTAGGCTGCGACCGGCGGGACCGGCTCGGGCAGGGTGATGCCGAGCTCCTCGAGTCGCTCTTCGGGGGTTGGCATGGCGGCTCCTTCGGGCGGGGGCCTGCGGGCGGGTGGGCCAGGGGCGGGGCCTGCGGGCGGGGGCCAAGCCTACCGCCCCGCTCCTGCCGCGAAGAACGCTCGCACGTCCGCGGGCGAGCGGGTCAGGGGGGCCGGGGGCAGGCTCGCGAGCAGGGTCGCGCCGTAGGCGGCGTCGGCCAGGCGCCGGTCGAGCACGGCCATCACGCCCCGGTCCGACTCCGAGCGCACCAGGCGGCCCAGTGCCTGCTGCAGCGAGACGACCGCCTCCGGCAGCCACACGGCCGAGAACCGCGAACCTCCCTGTCGCTCGACCCGGCGGCCCCGCTCGGACAGCAGGGGGTCGTCGGGCCGCGGGAACGGCAGCCGGTCGAGCACCAGCAGCGACAGGCTCGGTCCGGGCACGTCCACGCCCTCGAAGAACGTGCGGGTGGCCACCAGCACGCTCGCGACCTCGTCGCGGAAGCGGGCGGCGAGCCGGGCTGGCGTGTCGTCGCCCTGGACCAGCAGCTCGTAGGGGAGGTCGGCGAGAGCGGCCGCGAAGCTCTCGACCGCCCGCCACGACGTGCACAGGACCAGGGCCCGGCCGCTTGACGACTCGACCAGGCCGCGCAGCTCCTGCTCGGCGGCGGCCTGGAAGCGGTCGCTGGACGGTGCCGGCACGGAGCCGGGGACGTAGAGCAGGGCGTTGCGCCGGAAGTCGAACGGGGACTCGGCCACCAGCCCGGCCGCGTCCGCCACCCCGAGGGCGGCCCGGGCCGCGTCCAGGCTGCCGGCCACGGCCAGGGTCGCCGAGCAGGCGACGGTCGCCGGCACCCGGGCCCAGAGCACCGCCTGCAGGACCGGCCCGGGCTCGACCAGCGCCGACCTGATGGCCCGCCCCCCGTCCCGCCGCTCCTCGACCCAGACCGCCAGCTCCCGCGCGGGCTCGTCGCGTGGCCCACCCTGGTCGCCCGCACCGGACCGGACCCGGCCGTCACGGCCGGCCTGGCCGTCACCCGGCTTCCCGGTCGAGCCGTCACCCGGCTCGGCGTCGGGGTCGCCGTCGTCCCGGCCGGGGCCCGGCTCGGGCTCCATCAGGCGCGTGAGGTCGCGGCAGAGGCCGTGCAGGCGGCGCCTGGCCGCGTGGAGGCCGCCCTGCAGCTCCTCGTCGAGGCCGCTCAGGTCCTTGAGGGAGCTCCGGGCCTCCTCGGCTTCACGCAGGACCGGGGCGAGGGCCCGACCGAGGCCGAGCCAGGCCCGGGAGCCGGGCACGACGGCGCCGGGACGCAGCTCGCCGGCGTGGCGCTCCCAGCTCGCGCGCAGCCGCCTGGCCCAGTCGGAACGCACCCCGGCCGCCTTGGCCACGGCGTCGGCGGCCGCCCCGGCCCTGGAAACCCGGGTGGCGGTCACTGAGACGCCGTAGAGGTCGGCCGCGTGCGCGGCCAGCCGGTGGGCCTCGTCGACCACGACCACGTCGGCCTCGGGGAGCATCACCCCTGGCGCGTCCGAGAGCTGGCGCAGCTCGAGCTCGAGCAAGAGCAGATGGTGGTTGGTGACCACCACGTCGACGTCGCGGGCCCGCTCGCGAGCTCGTTCGGCGAAGCAGCGCTGGTGGAAGGCGCACCCCTTCTGTCCCGGGCAGTCCTCGCCAGAGGTGGAGACGAGGTCCCAGACGTCGTCCCGCACTCCGGGCGGTGCGTCCAGGCGGCTGCCTGTCTCCGACTCGAGCGCCCAGTCGACCAGCTCCAGAGCGGCCTCCTCCTGCGCGGTGGCGGCCAGCCGGGTCGCCGCCACCAGGCCATCCGCCCTGCTCAGGCACAGGTAGTTTCCTCGCCCCATGAGCAGGGCGGAAGTGGTGCCGAAGGCGTCGGCCAGGCGGGGCAGGTCGCGCTCGACGAGCTGGGCCTGCAGCGCCTTGGTGGCGGTGGCCACGATCGCGCGCCGGCCGGCGGCCACCACGGGGACGAGGTAGCCGAGCGACTTGCCCACCCCGGTCGGCGCGTGCACCAGCAGCGGCGCCCGCTCGTCGAGCGCCGCGGCGACCGCCCTGGCCATGTCCTGCTGCACCGCCCTGGGCGCGAGGCCCCGAAGGCTGGCGAACGCCGCATCCAGATCCATGCCGGACACGCTATCGAAGCGGCCGGACATGGGACAGCGACCTGGGCTCAGATGTTGACGGCACGCTGCGCTGCCTGAACGCGGAGGGAGGTGCGGTGGGCGGGGTGGAGTGGCCGTGACCTCGGGTCGCCCGGCCGCGGCCGCTGCTGACGCCGGCGGGTCAGCCCTTGGGGCGCTTGAAGAAGGCGAGCATGCCGCCCACTTCGGCGGTGTGCACCGCGACGAGCTCCCAGCCGTCCTCGCCCCAGTTGTCAAGGATCTGCTTGGTGCTGTGGGGCAGCAGGGGGACGGTGACGTACTCCCACTTGGTCATCGGCGCTCCTTGTCGTCACGCGAGGTGATCTCCTCGTCACGTGAGGTGGTCCCCTCGTCACGTGAGGTGGTCCCGCGCCCGCCCTGGTCCTCGGGGGGTTCCTTCGCGACGGGCGCGGACGGTCGAAGGCTACCGGACGTCGACGGGGGCCGGGTCGCTGCGACCCGGCCCCCGTCGACGTCCGGGCTCAGCCCGCGCGACGGTTCAGGAGCTGGCGTCGCTCGTACTCGTTGAGGCCGCCCCAGATCCCGTGCGGCTCGCGGACCAGGAGCGCGTACTCGCGGCACTCGGCGAGCACGGGGCACTCGTGGCAGATGGCTTTCGCTGCTCGCTCGCGCGTGAGCCGCTCGTCCTTGCGCTCGAGGTGGTTCGGCGCGAAGAACAGGTGCGACTGTAGTCCCTTGCAGGCGGCCCGGTACTGCCAGCCGACCTGAAGGTCCCATGACGTGGTGGCCATGACGGTCCTTCCTAACCTGGTCGATCAGGCGCGCCCTACCCGGACGACGCTCGGCGCGACCGACCGACGAGCCGGGCAGACCACCCGATACCGTCGGAGAAGGGCAGGGTAACCCACGGCTGCAACACCCTCAATGTCCGGTGAGTAACGCTTCGATTGCAGCCTCAGGTATCCCATACCGCCGGTCAACCCCGCATAAAGGGCGCTGCTCACCGGGACATCCCTTGTCTTCTTGGGATCCGCCCCGCCATGGCGCAGGCGCTCCTGGGAGGCCGTGGTAGCGGAATCCCCCGGGCCATGGCACATGCGCTCTTGGGGGGCCGTGGGGGGAGC
This sequence comes from Actinomycetes bacterium, assembly GCA_036000965.1. NCBI lineage: Bacteria > Bacillati > Actinomycetota > Actinomycetes > Actinomycetes bacterium. Next base: position 288 of record DASYUT010000118.1, on the reverse strand, counting down.
GTGTCCTGGTGCACCCGCGGCTCCCCCAGCACGATGGCACAGGCGCTCCTGGGGGGCCGTGGGGGGAGCGAGCTCCCCCCACATCGAACAGGGACCACCGGCCAGGACACGCCGCGGCGCGCAGACCAAGGGCGACAGTCGCCGCCAGAGCGAGCTCCCCCCACATCGAACCAGGACTACCGGGCAGGGCACGCCGCTGCGCGCAGACCAAGGCCGGCGATCACCGCCATCGCCGCCGAGCACTCAGGCTTGGCGCTCCGGGACGCTTCTGGGCGGCTCCTGCCGCGG
>DASYUT010000117.1 GCA_036000965.1 Actinomycetes bacterium | reverse complement strand
GCCCAGAAGGTGACGCCCTCGCCATAGGGCAGGGAGCGGCCTTGGCGCCAGGCGACCAGCCCGGGGTCCGCCTCGACGGCGCGGCCCAGCTCGGCGACCAGCCGGCTCTTCCCCATCCCAGGCTCACCGACGAGGGTGATGAGCTGCACGGAGTGCTGCCGGATCACCTGGCGATAGAGCCGCTTCAGCAGGTCAAGCTCGTCGCCGCGGCCGACGAATGGGGTGGCCGGCTGTCGCTCCAGATCCATCCCTACGCGGCTGTGGGGCGCGACCGCCCGCCAGACCGGTAGGGGCTCGGCCTTGCCCTTGACGCGGGCCGGCTCGAGTTCCTCATACTCAAACAGCGTCCTGGTCGCTCGCCAGGTCGGTTCCCCGACCACGACCCCGCCCTCCGGCGCGACGCCCTGCAGCCGCGAGGCGGTGTTGACCACGTCGCCGACGACCCCTTCACTCTCCTGGGCGCGTGGGTCCAGGGTGACGATGGCCTCGCCGGTCATGATCCCGATCCGCACTGCCAGGCCCATGGCGGGGTACGCCTCGTTCAGGTCGGCGATGGCGTCGAGCATGCGGAGCGCGCAGCGCACCGCCCGCTCCGGGTCGTCCTCGTGGGCGGCTGGCTTGCCGAACACGGCCATGACCGCGTCGCCGATGAACTTGTCCAGGGTCCCCCCGAGCCGCTCGATCTCGGCACGGAGCCGCACATGATAGGGGTGCAGCATCGCTCGAACGTCCTCGGGATCGGCCCGGTCCGAGCGGGCCGTGAAACCGACAAGATCGCAAAACAGGACAGTCACGATCTTGCGCTCCTCGGCGACAGCCCGAGGGGCGGAGGCAAGTGTCGCGCCGCAGGCCCCGCAGAACCTGAATCCCTGCGGGTTCTCCTGCCTGCACGCTGGGCAGGTCAACATGCAAGAAGTCTACGGCGGACAGCATTTGCCAGAATACGAACAGCGGGACGGGCCATCAGTGACCTGGCCGGGCGCTGCGCTGTTGCATCGAGCGATCGGGTGATCGGACGCCCTCCACTCGACCGCCCCAAATGGCCCCGTTCGTGTTCATGATCGTCGGGTTCAAGCCATTCTCAGTGGCTTGGAGAAGAGATGAGCCTCCACTTCGCCGGGCAGCGAGGACGCCTTCCACCTCAATGCAACAGTGCCAGCTGGAACCGTCGTCTGCGAACGGCTGCTCCGCCACAGTCGGCGACCACGTCCAAGAGATCGGACCTCAGCCGGGCAGCCCTGCTGGGACGCCGATGGCCGGGGTCAACAACAGCTCATGCAACCCTGAACCGATCCGTCCCATCACTTCCCCAACACCTCCCCATCAGGACACCTGCCTGGCCCAATGCTGAGGGCTCCTGCGGGCCGACGAGCCGGACCACCCCTGCCCGCCCGGCCGGCCAGGCCACGACCCGACCTCACCACCGCCCCAACGCGTCCAGCCGCGCCCGCCCCAAGCTCGGCGGCCATCCGCGTCACCGACCACCCCTGCCCCACCCGCCGCTACCCCCGCAGCTCCCCGAACCGAGCGCGGCCAGCCGTGCGCGCCGCCGCTCCTCGCGCCGCACCGCCTCGGCCACCCGGGCGCGCGACCGCCGCCAACCCGGCTGCCGTGATCCGGGTGCGGGGCACCTGCTGCTCGGCCAGCACCCGCCTGACCACCCGCCGCCCCACCCCAAGCTCCCCCGCCAGCCGCGGGATCGACCAGCCGCGGCCGACGTCCCGGTCAGCCAGATAGGCACCCACGTCGGCGAACCCCAGCGCGGCGACCCGGGCGGCCAGGCGCCGGTCGCTGGCGGCCCGGCGGGCCCGGCCCCGCGCCCTGGGTGCCGGCTCGCGGGCCACCCCGCAGGCGTCCATCGCGCCGGCCACCGTGTGGGTGCTGGTACCAAGCTCGGCGGCCAACCCCGCCAGGCTGCACCCGTCCTGGGCATAGCGGGCGGCCAGGTAGGCGGGGAGATCGGCGAACCCCAGGGCCCCGACGCGCTGCGCAAGGGCCCGCCAGCGCGGTCCGTCGACCACAAACCCACCTTCAAGGATCAGCCCACGGTCGGTTCCTGCAGGCTGCGGCTGTGCCCATGCGTTGCCGGTCCCACCTGGGACCGCTAACGCAAAGGGCAACACCGCGCAACCGCCGCCCTACCACGATCCTGCCAGCGTCGGTCGCGGGCGGTTCCTCCTTGCCTGGCCACGCAGGCGCAGGCGCGCGGCCAGGCACGTCGACGCGATGCCCATCCAGCCCGGGTGGGCCGGCGAGCCCGCCGGGATGGTCGGGTAGCCGTCGGCGAGGGCGTGACCGCCACCCGACGCCAACGCCCGCACCCGCACCCGCGACGGGCCGGCCCTGCGCCCGGCCGGGGTCAGGCAGGATCGACCGGCAGCTGGTAGTCCAGCCAGCGGTCCTCGCGGGTCGCCCCGATCCGCTCGTAGACGGCCTGCGAGCGGGCGTTGTCGCGGGCCGTCTGCCAGACGAGCCGGGTCGCGCCGTGCCCGCGGCAGCGTTCCAGGCAGGCGGCGATGAGCCCGTCGGCCACCCCGGTGCCCCGCGCCTCGGCGGCCACGAACAGGTCATTCATCACCCCGACGCGGGCGGCGGCCAGCGTCTGCCAGGTCCAGTACAGGGTGGCGAAGCCGACGGCTCTGCCGGCGTCGTCGCGGGCCAGGAGCTGCAGGCCCTCGCGCTGCGGGTCGGCGAGCAGCGCCTGCGACAGCTCCAGCAGGGCCCGGTCGCTGGGCGCGACCCGGTAGAAGTCGCAGTAGGCGCGCAGCAGCGGCAGCAGCTCTGGCAGGTCGGCGGCGCCGACCACGGTGATCCGCACAGAAACTCCCTCCTCACGCCTCCGGGCGTCTTGGGGTGATGAGCTCGATGCACAACTCGTCGAGGGTGGGGACCATTGGCTGGCTCGCGCTGCGGTTAGCGTACCGGCAGCGATTGGTGGAGGCGGAAGACGTTGCCTGGGTCGTAGCGTGCCTTGACGCGCAACAGACGGTCGTGGTTGCTGCCGTAGTAGGCGTCGGCCCAGTTGTCGAGGTCGGGGTCGGGGAAGTTCGGGAACACCCCCCCCCGGTCCCCCACCGGTGCACCGACGCCCAGGACCGGGTCGCCCAGCGGTGGGCGGCCTGCTTGGCAGCCGTCGACGCGGCAGGGTCGACCACGACCGCGTGCTTCAGCGAGTAGAGCGGGTCGCGGTGGACGAAGGCGGTGGCGTCGGCGGGCACCCGGTTGTAGGCGCCGCCCCAGGGCGAGAAGTCCAGCTCGCGGGCCTGGCCGGCGGTGCGCCCCTCGGTGAGGTACCCCATCCGCGACATCAGCTTCGCCGAGGACGCCTCCCAGGTCCCCGTACCGGCAACGCCCCCGGGGCCATGGCCAGCCTGCGCAACCTCCTCGGCCTGCCCGCGCAGGACACGCACGACACGGCTGTCGCCGCCCTCAAGGTAGTAGCGCACGATGGCGGGGTGGGCGGCCATCTGCCCGTCGAGCCAGCTGCGCCCCGGCCAGGCCAGCGGGAAGGGGTAGCGGCGGTTGAGCCCGTCGAACCAGGCCAGCTCCTTGTCGGTGGGGTCGATCGGGACACCAGCGTCCAGCTGTCCGGCTGCGGCGACGTCGTCCGGTACGTCTCGCGATACGGCACCGGCCGCTCGAGCGCGCGGTGTTGCTCGCACCGATGATGCCGATGCTGGTGAAGACCGACGACAATCCGGAAGGGTTGGACGAGAGCGTCGTGGCGGCGGCCCGGCCCGCCCCACCCCTCGGACAGCCGTATCGCATCGGCGTTTCCGGCCGCTCGAGCGGAGATCTGGCCGTTGACGCACCGACCGGTCGGTCGGTATGCTGTGGCGCCATGACTGCGATCAAGACCCACGAGGACGCGGCTGTCCGCACGGTGCGCGCCACCGAGCGGGGCTCGGCCACCCGCCAGCACATTCTGGCCGTGGCCACCGAGGCGTTCCTCGCCCACGGCTACGCCGGCACGTCCCTCAGCGACCTGATCCGCGCTGCCGGGATCACCAAGGGTGCCTTCTACCACCACTTCCCGTCCAAGGAGGCGCTCGCGGTCGAGGTCGTGCGCGCTCGGCAGGCGGAGTGGGCCGCACGGGTGGTGCAGGCGTCGGCGAGCCACGACCGCGCGGTCGACCAGCTGCGGGCGATGGCCCGGGTGGCCTCTGACCTCAAGGAGCAGGAGCAGGGCCAGGCGACGAGCCTGCAGCGGCTCTGCGCCGAGCTGTGTGAGGACCCGGAGCTCGCCCCGCAGATCGCCGGCTACTGCGACGCGTGGATCGACACCGCCGCCGGCCTGGTCGCCCGCGCCCAGCTCCAGGGCGATATCCGCGCCGACGTCGATGCGCGCCAGACGGCCGAGGTGCTGGTTGCCACCTTCCTCGGGGCCGAGCAGCAGTGCGTGATGACCGCCAGCCACGATGACTTCCGCGCGGAGTTCCGTGCGCGCATGACCCGCTGCCTCGGCCTGCTGCTCGAGGTGCTGAAGCCTGCCGCTGGGCAGCGGGGATAAGGAGGACGACCAGCATCAGGAACCGGGAGTATCACGACCTCGGAACGTACCGACCGGTCGGTACTACATTGGGCATCTGACCGGTTGGCGACGGAGAGGCAGAAACGTGAAAAGGCTGAGAGGGAGGAGAGGGAGGACATGAGGCTGTCTCCGCAGAGTGTGGCGCGCTGGAGCGCCAGGCGCCGGTTCACCGTGATCGGGCTGTGGGTGGTGCTGTTTCTGGTCGGGGGGTTGCTGACCTCGCGGTATCTGAGCGGCGCGCTGACCACCCAGGCCGAGTTCACCAACAACCCCGACTCCAAGCAGGCCCGGACGCTGCTGGAGCGGCGGCTGACCGGGCCGCGCCGCTCCAACGAGGTCGTGATCGTCCGCTCGGAGTCCAAGACCGTGACCGACCCCGAGTTCAAGGCGTATGTGCAGCGGCTCAAGGGTGCCATCGACGCGCTCAAGCCGGCGGTCGTCCAACAGGCCACCGACCCCTACCAGGCCGGTGGCCGGTTCGTGTCGGACGACAGGCACGCCACCCTGATACCGGTGACCATGGCCGGGTCGCTGGACGACGCCGACGCCAACATCGACAAGCTGCTTGACCGGACGCTGCACGCCCAGCATCCCGACGGCTTCCAGGTGCTGGTCGCCGGCGAGGCGACCGCGGCCAAGGACGCCAACACCATCGCCGAGCAGGACCTCCGCAAGGGCGAGACCATCGGGATCGTCGCCGCCTTGGCCATCCTGATCGTGGTGTTCGGGGCGGTCGCCGCCGCGGTGCTGCCGATCGTGCTGGCGGTCATGGCCATCGTGGTCGCGCTGGGGCTGGTGTCGCTGCTGGGCCTGGCCTTCGACCTGTCGTTCTTCGTCACCAACATGATCACGATGATCGGCCTGGCGGTCGGCATCGACTACTCGCTGTTCACCGTGTCGCGCTACCGCGAGGAGCGCGCCCGCGGCCGCGACAAGCTCGCCGCCATCGCCGCGGCCGGCGGGACGGCCAACCGGGCGGTGTTCTTCTCCGGGATGACCGTGGTGCTGGCCCTTGCCGGGTTGCTGCTGAACCCGACCACGATCTTCCGGAGCATCGCCGCCGGCGCCATCGCCGTGGTGCTGGTCGCGGTGGCGGCCTCGCTCACCTTGCTGCCGGCGCTGCTGGCCGTCATGGGCGACCGGGTGAACGCGCTGCGCGTCCCGGTGCTGTTCCGCCGCCGCCAGGCTGACGTCGATCGGACCCGCGGCTTCTGGGCCGGGGTGGCCCGCCGGGTCATGGCCCGGCCGGTGGCGAGCCTGCTTGTGGCCGGCGGGATCCTCGCGGTCGCGGCGGTACCGCTGGTTGGCATCCGGACCGGGTTTTCTGGGATCAGCACCTTCCCCGACAACATCCAGTCCAAGCAGGCGTTCACCGTGCTGTCGCGGGACTTCTCCGGCGGCCTGACCTCCCCGGCCCAGATCGTCGTGGATGGCGACGTCCGCTCCCCGGCGGTCACCGCGGCCATCGCCAAGCTGCAAGCCGCGCTCAAGACCGACCGCGCCTACGGCCCCAGCAGCGTCCAGACCAACCAGCAAGGCGACCTCGCGCTGGTCTCGGTCCCGGTCAACGGCGACCCCAGCGGCGAGACCGCCACCGCCGCCGTCCGCCACCTGCGCACGGTGACGGTCCCGGCCGCCTTCGACGGCGTCGACGCGCGCGTCCTGGTCGGTGGGGAGACCGCGGGCGGGATCGACTTCTTCGACCTGACCCACTGGTACACGCCGTTCGCGATCGCGTTGGTGCTCGCCCTGTCGTTCCTGCTGCTGCTGGTGGTGTTCCGCTCGGTGGTGCTGCCGCTGCTCGGGGTGGCGCTCAATCTCCTGTCGGCCGGCGCCGCCTACGGGCTGCTGGTGCTGGTGTTCCAGCACGGCACCGGCGTGGGCCTGTTCGGCTTCGAGCGGGTCGACACCATCGAGTCGTGGCTGCCGCTGTTTCTGTTCTCGGTGCTGTTCGGGCTGTCAATGGACTACCAGGTGTTCCTGCTCAGCCGCATCCAGGAACGCTACGGCCACAGCGGCGACAACCGCGACGCGGTCGCGTTCGGCCTGCGCACCACCGGCGGGATCATCACCGGCGCCGCGGTGATCATGGTGGCGGTGTTCGCCGGGTTCGCGGCCGGCCGGCTGACCATGCTCCAGCAGACCGGCTTCGGCTTGGCGGTGGCGGTGCTGATCGACGCCACGCTGGTGCGCTCGGTGCTGGTCCCCGCGGCCATGCGCCTGCTCGGCAGGCGCAACTGGTACCTGCCGAGCTGGCTTGGATGGCTGCCGCAGCTCCGCATCGAGGGCGCCGCCCCAGCCCCAGCCCTGGCCGAGCCGGAGCGCCAGCCGCAGCCGGTGCGCTAGCACGAATCCCTGCGAGGTCGGGGGGAGCACGCTCCCCTCGGCCGCTCGAACGGACGTGGGCTGTCACGGGTGGCCGGCACAATCGGCACATGCGACGGGACCTCGACCGCTACTACCGGCGGGCCGCGCCCTCGACCGACCGCGACGGCCTGTTGACCCTGCGGCTCGCCTACCGGCCGCCGTTGGCCGCCATCGAGCTCCTCGACTACTTCGGCAGGCGGGCACTGCGGGGCATCGAGGAGGTGGCCGGCGGCCGGTTGCGGCGGGTGCTCACGCTGCCCTGCTCCACGGCCGTGGCCGACCTGCGCCCACTGCCGGGCACCGACCATGTGCAGCTCCGGCTGCGCCTGGACGACCTGCGCGACTTGAGCGTGGCGGTGCGGCGCTGCCGCCAGCTCCTGGACCTCGACGCCGACCCCGCCGCCGTGGCTGAGGTCCTCGGCGCCGACCCGGAGCTCGCGCCGCTGGTCGCCGCCCGGCCCGGCCTTCGCGTCCCCGGGGCGGTGGACGGCTTCGAGCTGGCCGTGCGGGCCATCCTCGGCCAGCGAGTCTCGGTGACCGCCGCCACCAGCTTTGCTGGGCGCCTGGTCGCCGCCCTCGGCGAGCCGCTGCCGGCGCCGGACGGCGGCCTCACCCACCGCTTCCCCACCGCCGAGACGCTTGCCGGTGCCGACCTCCGCGGCCTGCCGCTCACCAAGGGCGGAGCGGCGGCGCTGCGCGCGCTCGCCCGGGCGGTGACCGCCGGCGAGGTCGAGCTGGACCGCGGCGCCGACCGGGAGCGCACCGTCCGGGCGCTGCTGGCGCTTCCCGGCCTGGGACCGTGGACGGTTGCCTACATCGCCATGCGCGCGCTCGGCGACCCGGACGCGCTCCCCGTGACCGACCTGGGCCTGCGGCGCGCGCTGCAGGCCCGCGGGCTGCCCACCGACCCGGCCGGCGTCCTGGCCCGCGCCGAGCGCTGGCGGCCCTGGCGCGCCTACGCCGTACTGCACCTGTGGGCCGGCGCCGCCGGCGGCGCCGGCGGCCGGGCGCAGACGCCGGCGCCACACCCTGAACCGGCCACCCCACCAGCGGAGCTGCCAGCGTGATCCTTGACACCAGCACCATCACCACCCCGCTCGGCCCGCTCACCCTGGTGGTGGAGGACGGCGCCGTGCGGGCGGCGTCCTTCACCCAACGTGCGGAGGAGATCCGCCCGCGCCTGGACGCGGCCGGCCGCCGCGCGGAGCTGCGGCAGGTCCACGACCTCGGCCAGGCCACCAGGGCGGTGCGCGCCTACTTCGACGGCGAGGTGGAGGCCCTGGACGACCTTTCCGTGCGGCAGGCGGGCAACCCGTACTTCCAGGCGGCCTGGAAGGCCATGCGGGAGGTCCCGGCGGGGTCCACGGTCAGCTACCGGCAGCTGGCCGGGCGCGTGGGCGACCCGGGCACGGCAAGGGCGGCGGGCTTCGCCTGTGCCCGCAACCAGGTGGTGCTGATCGTCCCCTGCCACCGGGTGATCCGCACCGACGGCACGCTCGGCGACTATTTCTACGGCCTGGACGTCAAGCGCTGGCTGCTGCGGCACGAGGGGGTCCACGAAGGCCTGCCGCTGGAGGTCGACCCCCCGCTCGCGGTGGCCGGCGCCGCCGCACGGCAGGCCGCACGCTCATCGGCTGCTCCTGTCGTCTAGCTGGCCAACTGGGGCCGAACCGCCGAGGGGCGAGTGTCGGGGCCGGAGGTCGCGCGGGCCTTCGTAGTCACCAGCGGGAGTGATGATGGTTCCCGCTTTTCCCTCGAGAATGGCCTGCGCGTCGTCCAGGCAGCCGATGGCCGCCATGCTACCGGTGATCTCGACGAACCGGCAGGCCGCCTCGACCTTGGGCCCCATGGAGCCTTCGGGGAACCGCTCCCGGCGCAGTGCGGCGGGGGTGGCCCGAAGGATCGGTTCGGCCTGCGGTGTGCCGTAGTTGCGGAATACGTGGGGGACGTCGGTGAGGATGAGCAGCGCGTGGGCGTCCAGCGACTCCCCCAGCACCGACGCGGTGAGGTCCTTGTCGACGACCGCCTCGACGCCCTGTAGTTGGCCCTCCTCTCGGGTACGCCTTCGCCATGTCGGGCTGCGCGTAGACCGACTCGATCGTCGGCGGCAGGCCGTCCTTGACGGCGGCGGTCGACTGGCTCTGCGGGTCCCGCAGGCACAGCGCCGCCTGATAGGCCTCGTCGGGATGGAGCGAATAGCGGCTGACGGCGAAGTTGGCGCCGCCCAGCGGGGAGGTCCCGGGGCCGTCGATGCCCGGGAACGGCGCCCACTTGAAGTTCCTCAGCATGTCCGGCTTGTTGGCGGCCATCGAGGCGTACACGAACGGCCAGTTGATCTCGGCGGCGGCGGCGCTGCCGCCCTCGACTGCCAGGCGGGCCTGGTCCTCCTGGGTGTTGGCCAGCGACGGGTCGGCCGCCGGCGAGGTGGCGAAGGCCTTCATGACCTCGAGGGCCTTGAGCGCGGGTGGACCCAGCGAGACGGACGTGCCGTCGTCGCTCAGGATCTGGCCGCCCGCGGAGGTGACCAGGCTGTTGAACCAGACCACCAGACCCTCGTACTGGGCCCCGGTGACCTCCTTGATGTCGTGGAGCTGCTCGAGGGACTTGGCGCCGGGTCAGCGGCGGTGTGCAGGGGGAGCCGGCCTGTAAGCCGGCTTCTGTCCCCCCGGGCGTCCGGGGGGAGGCGGCCATCCATCTGGGACCGGCGTTGCCGCCGGTCTCGTGCGGCCCACCAGGGGACTCGACCGGGCCGGTCTCCACGGCCCGCTCCTCGCGGGCCGGTACGTCCCCAACTTGGCCTTGCTCCGGGTGGGGTTTGCCAAGCCGGCCGGTCACCCGGCCGCTGGTGCGCTCTTACCGCACCGTTTCACCCTTGCCGCGGGCGCCCGGGCCCTGCTCGGGCCTGGCGCCACGCTCGCCGCGAGCGGCGAGGCGGCGGTCTGCTCTCTGTGGCACTTTCCTGCGGGTCACCCCGACTGGCCGTTAGCCAGCACCCTGCCCTGCGGAGGCCGGACTTTCCTCGACCCCGGGTTGCCCCGGGACCGCGGCCGCCCGGCCGGCTCCCCCTGCCCTACCAGTATGCCAGCTCGTCCCTGAACCGCCCCGGCGGAGGCATACTGGACGGAGCAGCCCAGCCGAACCGAGGTCGACCGTGGTCCCTGTCCTCGTCCTTGCCTTCATCCTCGTCCCCATCGCCGAGCTGGCCGTGATCATCACCGCGGGCCGGAGCATCGGCTTCCTGCCCACGTTCGTCCTGCTGGTGACGTTCAGCCTGCTGGGCGCCTGGCTGGCTCGGCGGGAGGGGCTGTCGGCGTGGCGGCGCCTGCAGCTCGCACTGGCCGAGGGGCGCATGCCCACCGCGGAGGTGGCCGACGGCGCGATGATCCTGCTCGCCGGGGCCCTGCTGCTCACCCCCGGGTTCCTCACCGACGTGGTCGGTGTCCTGCTGCTGCTCCCGCCCGTCCGGGCGGCGGTCCGCCGCGTGGCGCCCAGGGTCGCCGCGTGGCGGCTGCGCCGGATGGGCGGCCCGGGCCGGCCGCGGACCCGGGTGCGGGTCCGCCGGGTCGAGGTCGTCGACGGCGTCGCCTACCGCCCCGGGTCGCGCCCGCCCGGCCCACCCGACGCCGGGCCCGCGGGGACGGACGCCTCCTGGGGCAAGCTCGAGCTGGACGACGGGCCGCCGCAGGATACGCTCTAGCCGAGGCGGCCCTGGACCGGGCCGCGCACCCGGCCCTGGGCGTCCATCGCCTTGTTGGCCAGGGCGTCGGCGGCCCGGTTGCGCTCCCGCGGCACGTGCTCGAAGGTCACCCGCTCGAAGCCGCGGGCCAGGCGCCTGGCCTCGGCCCAGAGGGGCTGCAGGCCGGCGTTCTTCACCTTCCACAGGCCGCGGAGCTGCTGGACCAGCAGCAGCGAGTCGGCCCGCACGCGGACCCGGTGGGCGCCCAGGGCCCGGGCCCGCTCCAGCCCGGCGATGACGGCCCGGTACTCGGCGACGTTGTTGGTGGCCCAGCCAATGCCCTCGGCCACCTCGGCGAGCACGGTGCCGTCAGGGCGGGTGACCACCGCGCCGATGCCGGCCGGCCCCGGGTTGCCCCTGGCCCCGCCGTCGGTCCATACCACGACCTCGTCCTCGTCCCCGCGGCCGCGGGCGGCAGGCGTCATCGGCGCACCGCCCACGCCCGCGGAGCCACGGGCGCGCTCATCCGACCACCAGGACCCGGCGGCAGTTCTCGCATCGCTTGATCTCCTCGACGGGCAGCTTGCGGATCGTGTTCAGCTCCACCGGGGAGATCGTCACCCGGCAGCCCTGGCAGGTGTTGCCGACCAGGGCGGCCGCCCCGACCCCGCCCTGCCTGCGCCGGATCTGGTCGTACAGGGCGAGGAGGCGCTCGTCCACGGTCGGTGCGAGCGCCTCGCGGGCGCTCCTCTCGACCTCCAGCTCGCGGTCGATCTCGGCCAGGGCGGCGTCGCGGGCCTCGGTTACCTTGGTCTGCTCGCCGACCACCGCCTCGCGCCGGCTGGCCAGCTCGGCCAGCTCCCCTTCCAGGGTCTCGCGGGTCTCCATCCGCTCGAGCAGGTCGTCCTCCAGGCTCGACTGCCGGCGCCGCAACGCGGCGACCTCCTCCTGGATCGCGGTGAGCTCCTTGGGGCTGGTGACCCGGCCCGAGGCGGCCCGGTCCTCCTCGCTGACCGCCTTGCGGGTGAGCATGTCGATCTCGGCCTCGAGCCGGTCGTGCTCGCGCCTCACGGTGACCAGCGTCCCCTGGCGCTCGGCGGTGAGCTGGTCGATCGCGGCCAGGGCGGTGGCCAGCTCGGTGAGCTGGGCGTGCTCGGGCAGGTGCTCGCGCCGGTGGGTGAGGCGGTCGACCGCCGAGTCGTGGGTCTGCAGCTCGAGCAGCTGGTGTTGCTGTTCCAGGGAGGCTTCCAATGGTCCCCTCGAGATCTGGGTCCGGGTTCGGGACCCTAGCCTACCCCGTCACATACCGGAGCCCACCCGTCACGTCACCACGAGAGGTCCTCGATCAGCAGCTCCAGACACGACTCCTCGTGGACGGTCACGCCCAGCGACGCCATCGCCGGCGACAGCTCGGCGTCCCAGCGGGCCTGGACGAGCTGGCCGGAGAGCGGTTGCAGCACCGCGCCGCGCTGCCGGGCGTGCAGCACGGCCTGCTCGTAGTCGCCGGCGAGCATCCGCCAGGGCGTCGTGGGGACGACCTCCCGCATGCGGTTGGCGAGCTCGATCCCGGGCCAGTCGAAGTCGCCGTGGTAGCGGAGCCGGGCGCCACCTTCCACGAGCTGCCGCAGCAGCGAGGTCGTTACCGAGGCGGCGCTGCCAGCCGTGCAGACCAGCGGCGCGCGGGCGCCGGCGTCCACGGCGGCCTCGAGCACGCGGGGGTTCTCGCACACGCTCACCAGCGTGCCCGCTGCCACCCGCCAGCAGATGCGGTCCAGGTCGCGGAGGGTGAGGTGCAGCTCCTCGCCGGCGGCGGCCCGGCCGCGCAGCCACGCCTCGCGCCAGCCGTCGCCGAGCGGCGCGAGGCCGAGGGTGAGGACGGTGGTCGACACGGTGTCAGTGAGCACGCCGGCGCTACGCCACAGCTCCCGGCGCCGCTCCGCCGGGACTCGCGGCGGGAGGTCCTGGCCGTCGGCGAGCGCCAGGGCGCGCAGCACCATGCGGGCGAGCACGGTGTCGTCGTCGAGGCCGTGCGCCGAGCCGGTGACCTGGAACGCCAGCTCCCCGCGGCCGACCGGAGCGGAGCGGGGCTCGACGAGGAGCCCGGCGAGCGTCTCGACGGCCTGCGCGAGCAGGCGGGCGGCGACCTCATGGGGGTACCTGCCGAGGGTCCCGGCGCGGCGGACGCCCTCGAGCCATGCGGCCGCCCACGGGAGCGCGTCCAGTCCCGCCGCGGAGAGCGCGCGAGCGCCGTCGCCGTACAGGCGCTGCCGGGCCGCGGCGACGGCGCCCCGCTGCGCCGGACGGTCCGTGAGCCTCCCGTCGAGGTCGGTGAGCACCTCGAGGAGCCCGGCCCCGACGGCGGTGGCACGCAGCCTGCCGTCCAGCTCGGCCAGGTCGATCCGCAGGCGGGGCCCGAGCACGGGCTTGCCCAGCAGCCGCGACAGCGCCAGCCGCTGGGCGTCGTCCAGGTCGCGGAGCTCCAGCCGGCCGGTGGCGGCGAGGCCGTTGCGCTCCAGGCGCTCGCGGGCCCGCTGCCACAGCGGCTGCAGCGCGGGCTGGGCGAGCCAGCGCCTGGTCTCGGGCTCGAGTCGCACCTCCGGGCTCTCAGACACTTACCAGGCGCCGGCGCCGGCCATCCCAGTCGAAGTGGACCGTGGCGACGCCCCGGGCGTTCTGCTCGCGCAGGCATTCGTAGATGCTCAGCCTGGGGACGGTGGCGAAGGTCCCCCACATCCGTTCGCTGGTGATGATGAAGTCGAGGTCGAGGTCGACCAGGAGCCCGAGCAGCCGCGCGTGGGTGGGCTCGTCGACCTTGGCAAAGGCGTCGTCGAGCAGGATCAGCCGTGGCACGGCCGGCCACTGCTCCGCCAGCGCGTTGAAGTGCGCGGCCGCGGCGGCGAACAGCGGCAGGTAGGAGATCACCCGCTTCTCCCCCTCGGACAGGCCGATCCGCGGGCCGAGGGTCCGGTCGCTCCCCGGCCGGGACGCGTCCACGACCTTGATGGTGAAGGCATGCCAGGCGCGGTAGTCGAGCGCCTCCCTGAGGTGCTTCACGTAGCCGGCGCCCGGGTCGGCCTGGCGGGCGGCCTCGATGCGTCGCTGCAGCGCCTCGCGCAGGCCGATGCGCTGCTCGTTGGAGCGGAGCTGGCCCGGGGTGGGGATGAGCTCCACGGCGCGGCGCGCGTCCGCGTCGGCATCGTCCCGCAGCCGCCACTCGAGACGCACACCGAGTCCCTGGGAGCTGCGGACCGAGTCGAGCAGCTGGTTCATCTGCCGCTCGAACGACTGCGCTCCGTGGAGCTGCTTGGCGAGGTTGTCACCCAGCTCGCCGAGCAGGTGACGCTCGAACACCTCCTGCTCGCGCCGGCTGAGGGTGTCCCGCGCGGTGGTCGCGGCGTCGCGCAGCCGTGCGGCGACCGCGGCGACCGGCTGGGCCCCGCTGTCGTCGTGCAGCCCGAAGACCTTGATGCCGTCGACCTCGTCCACCGAAGCGTCGTAGCCGCCGGCGAGGCTGGTCCGCAGCTCCTCGTAGCGGTTGAGGATCGCCGCCCCGCTCACGTCCCGCGAGACCGCTCCGAGCTGACCGGCCAGTGCCCCGACGGCACGGTGGAGGCCCTGCAGCGCGGCACGCTCCGGGTCGGACGCGAGCGGCCCGCGATGCAGCGCCGCGTCTTCGAGGTCGGCCGGGGCACCGCCGGGATCCGAGGGCACCTGCGGCGCTGCGGAACCCCCGGCCGCCGGCAGCTCGACCTCGCGCAGCCGCTCGGCCGCCTGCCCGTCCGGGAGCCTGGCGGCGAGCAGCACGCCCGGCAGGTGCAGGGTCAGCCGCAGCCGCTCGGCCGTGCCGGCGACGACCAGGCAGGCGTCCGCCCGTGTCCGCTGGGCCTGCTGCCAGTCCTTGTATGCGCCGACGGCCCGGGCCATGGAACGCTGCTGCGCCCGCTCGACAGCGGGCAGGGCCTTCTCGGCGGCCTGCCGCGCCGCCTCAGCCTCGCGCTCGCGGGCGAGCAGGGTCGGCTCGTCCACACCAACGGACGCCTCGAGCTCTGCGAGCTGCCGGGCCTGGCTCGCCCATGCGGCCCGGGCTTGCTCGAAGGCATCCTCGGCGCCGGTGCGCTGGGCCGCGGCGCCGTCGAGCTGCTGCTGTTCGCCCTGGTGCCCGGGCAGTCTCGCGGCGACCCGCCCGACCTCGGCGGCGAGGCGGACAAGCTCGGCCCGGAGCGTGTCGACCAGGTGGGCGACCTCCGAGAGGTCCTTCCTGTCCGGCGGCAGGTCGGCGCTGACCGCGGCGGCCAGGACGGCCTGCCGCTCCGCCGCCGCCCGGGTCTGTGCTGCTCGCTGCGCCTCCTGCGCCCCGGACAGCTCCCGGGCGACGCGCCGCGCGCTGCCCTGCTCGGTCTCGAGCGTCGCCCAGGCCCGCTGCAGCTCGGTGTCCCTGGGGGGCACGCGGGCCGCGGCCAGCGCGTCCCGGCGCTCGAGCGACCGGCGGGCGCGCCGGTCGGCAGCGAGCACCCGCTGCTCGGCGTGCTGGATCCGCTCGGCCAGCTCGGCCAGGCGGAGGGTCCGCGCGGCCGCGCGCGCGGCCGCGCCGATGTACTCCGCCCCGTCCTTGCCGTGGGCGCCACGCGCAACCCCGAGCCGCCAGACGCCCGCCGTGGTGGCCACGCTCCCCGCCGCCGGGTCGGGCGTGGCGGCGATGCAGGCGAGCAGGCGCCGCACCTGCCCGGCACCGACGCCACCGGTCTCGCCCGCTACCGGCACCAGGAGGTCCGCGAGCGTGGGACCGTCGCATGGCGCGGTCGGGGCGACGACCACGTCGCGGGCTGCCGGGTCGAGCAGGGTGCCGTCCCTGGCCACCCAGCCGGCCAGCACCCCGCTGGCCTCCAGCGCGGCCTCCAGCCCGCTGCGCTGCTCGACGGTCAGGTGCGGGGCGAAGTCGACCAGCAGGTGGAAGGGCGCGCCGGCGGACGGGTCCCGCTCGGCAGCCGACCACGCTGGCCTGGGCGGCGGGTACTCGCGTTCCTCCTCGACGCGGCGCCGGGCCGCCTGCAGCTCCTCCAGGTCGTGGCGGGCCCGCCGCAGCTCGTCCCGAGCGGCGAGCAGGTCTTCCTCGGCCTGCTGCTGGGGGCGGGCGAGGAGGCGGCCGACCAGCGTCGCGACCTCGTCGGGCACGCCCGCCGGCAGGACCGCGGGCCCGGGCCTGGCCGGCCCGGTCGGCGGGAGCGCGTCCGCCACCAGCGCCCGGACCGCGCCGGTGTCCACCTGGGCCTCGAGCAGCACGGGTGTCGAGAGCCAGCCGAGGACCGCGCGGGCGTAGCGGCCGCTCGCCTCGGCCGCGGCCTGCTCGGCCTCGTCCTCCCGCTGGCGCGCCTGCTCCTGCCGCCCTTCGAGGTCGGCGACGCGCTCCTCGGCACGACGCGCCACCCTGGCCAGCTCGTCGGCCCGCTGCACCTTGCCTTCCAGCTCGGCGACGGCGCGCCTGCGGGCACCGACGACCGGCAGGCAACTGCGGAGCGCCTCCTCCACCCGCGCGAGCCCCGCGCTGGTGGCGGGCACGTCGACGGTGCCCGCCTCGGGCCGGGCCACCTCGTGCCTGCCACCCTCGAGGTCGTGCAGCACCGCGCTGCCGCCACCCCACTGCCGGCGCGGAGCTGCCGGCGGGCCGCCGAGGTGTGTGGCATCCACGCCGACCTCGCCGGCGGCACGGACCAGCTCGCTGTGCCGCTGGCGTGCGATGGCGGTCTCCTGCACGAGCTGGTCGGCGGTGCTCCTCGCGCGCTCGGCGGCATGGCGCTCCGCCAGCCGACTGACCTCAGCGGTGCGCGCGGCCGCCGCCGCCGCACCGCGCGCGTGCTCGACGGTCCTGCGCCGGTCCCGCAGCTCCATCAGGGAGCGGTAGGCGGTGGAGTCGCGCAGCGCCCGCAGGACGTCCTCGGCCGCCCGGTGCTGCGAGCGGAGCGAGGCCAGCTCCACGCCCGTGCGCTCCACGTCGCCGAGTTGCCCGGCCCATGCCCGGTGCTTCGCCTGCTCGTCCCTGCGGGCCGACACCCAGGCCTCGAGTGCCTCGCGCACCGCCTGGGCCAGGTGGCGGAGCTGGCCGTGGACGTAGCCGCGGTAGCTGGCGACGAACTCCTCCACCGCACCGGCGGTCACCTCCAGCCGGGCAAGGTCCCGCCGGATCCCCTCGAGGTCGTCGAGGTTGTGGGCGACCGACTCCACCACGTCCTCGTCCAGCGGCGGGAGCCCCTCGCTCAGCACGGCAGCCAGCTCACCGGCCTCGATACGGTCGCCGATGGTCGGCCGGCGCAGCCGGTGCAGCAGGTGGATGACGTTGCGGTAGCGCCGCTCGTCGGCCAGCCCGAACAGCTCGGCCATCACGCGGCGGCGGTACTCGCCCGGACTGGTGAAGCAGTTGTGCTCGCCGACGGTCGCGCGGAGCCCGTCCAGGGCCAGTGGCAGCCGGCCGGCCAGCAGCGACAGGTCCTCGCCGACGCGCCGGTCGGTCACGAAGTAGGTGGGCTTCGCCTCGTTCGACGCCCTCGACGCCTTGATGGCGGCGCCCAGGGTGCGCAGGTGCTCGACGCCGTCCTCGTCCACGCGGGCGAGCTCCACCCACACGTAGCCGAGGCGGTTGGAGTCGGCCACGCCGTCCAGCATCAGCCAGCGGAAGCTGGTCCGCTGCGCCCCGGTGGTGTCAAGGGCGCGGATGTCGGCGTCGAGCAGGAACGGCAGCAGGACCTCCATGGCCCGGGTCTTGCCGGCGCCGTTCTTGCCCCGCAGGAGCAGGCGCCCGTCACCGAACTCGAACACCTGGTCGTCGTACTGCCAGACGTTGAGGATGCCGCCGCGGCGCAGCCTGAAGCGGTGCGGGAAGGTCGACAGCGCGGCTGGCCGCGACGGTGGCGCCGGCATCAGCGCTCCTGTTCCCGAACCGGGCGCGACCGGTCGGGCATGACCACCTGCGACCGGTCGGGCATGACCACCTGCGACCGGTAGCGCGCGGCCGCCGCCAGGAGCACGAGCCCTGCGGCCGCCGTCTGCTGCCCCCGCGCGTCCCGCACGTCGGTGACGCGGCGACCGTCGCTCTCCTGCACCCCGGTCGCCAGGGTCGGCCCGGCGGTGTCGGTGCCCCGGGTGAGGTCGGCGCGGGTCCGCCCGGCCGGCGCGACCAGTCGCATGCGCGCCAGAAGGTCGGTCACGTCACGCTGCAGCCGCGACCGGTCCTCGAGGTAGGCGCCAGACCAGTGGCCGGCATGGCGGGCGCAGAGGTCGGCGAGGATCTCGCCCACCAGCCCGGCCGGGATGGGGACGCCGATCACCAGGCGGCCGCCGGCCGCGGGGGTGCCGGCGTCGGCCGGGCGCAGCCGCTCGACCAGCTCGTCCAGCAAGAGCAGGGCTGCCTGGGCGACGGTGCCGGTGTCGGGGAACCGCGTGTCGCTCAGCTCGTCGCGCCGGTCGAGCAGGGCGACTCCCTCCGCGCGGACCTCCGCCACCAGGTCCAGCAGCTCCGAGAAGGTCCTGGCCTCGCGGCGCTGGTTGGCTCGGAGCCAGCCCCGCTCGGCCTCGGTCAGGTCGTCGAGGTAGGTGACGGGGGCTTCTGCCAGCCGGCGGCGCACGGAGACTCGCGCCCCGCCGTGGCCGGACGACTCGGCCCGCCGGACGAGGTCGTCCGCGTCGGCCGCCTGCGCCAGCGGGCCGGCGACCAGGTGCCGCGCGACCTCGCGGTTGACCGTGACCAGGGCCTCCGCACCGGCGTCGTCGGCGTAGGCGCCGACCGAGCCCTCGGTCTCGCTGAGCACCTCCCAGGCGACGAGCTGGCGCAGGGCGGCGGCGAGCGCACGCCGCTCGGCGGCCGAGTCCGGCTCGTCGACGCGCAGGCCCGCCTCGGCCGCGGCCGCGCGCACGCCCGTCACGACCTGCGACAGCAGCATCTGCTCGGGTGCGGTGACCAGCACGGCGACGGTGAGCGCCAGGTAGGCATAGGTACGGGGGGTGAACGGTGCGCCGCCCGGGCGCAGCAGCCGGTGCCCCGCGCCAGGGCCGAGCCCTGCCTTGTACAGCCGCGCGAAGTCAGCCTGGACCACCAGGCGGTAGCCGAACATCTGGCCGAACTGCGCCACCAGCCAGTCCGCATGCCGGCGGATCAGCTCGAAGGTCTCGGCGTGGTCGCCCGTGGCGGTGACCAGGGGGTGGGTGAGCAGCAGACGGGCCGCGTCGCGCCGCTCCGCCTGCAGGGCGGCGTCGTGGTCGACCTGGACGCGGGCCATCAGGCAGTCCACTCGCCGGCGGTGAGGTGCTCGCCGTCACCGAGGCGCGTGACGGTCAGCGTGACCCCGTCGATGCAGAGCTCCCCGTCACTCGAGCGGATCAGCACCCGCCGGCCGGGTGTGGGGGTCACGGCGAGCGCGATGCCGAGGTCCAGGTCGATGGCGTGCGCACCGTCCAGCGCGGGGGTGCCGGCGGCGAGCGCCCTGGCCAGCAGGTCGAGCAGGACGCGCAGGGCCGCGACGGAGAGACGGGCCCGCTCCAGCCGGTCCCCGACGCTGTCCAGCTCGGCGACCGCGTCGACCCGCCGCTGCGCCGCCGCCTCGGCCTGGCGGCGCAGCAGCTCCTTTTGCCGGCTGTGATCCTGCACCGCGGCGGTGCCCCCGCGCGCGGCCCTGCCCCGGAGCTGGCGCAGGCTCACCGGGACCTCCGCTGCCGGCGCCGACCACCAGCTCTCCGAGGCGGGCACCGGCCGCTCCTCGTCGCCCGGGACCAGGAGGTGCCTCGCCCCGTAGAGGCCGAACGCCGCCACGAACAGGTCGTGGGCCTGCTCGGGGTGGCCGCTGTCGAACCATGCCGCCAGCCGGAGCAGGTCACGGCGCCGGGAGACGCCCCGCTGGGAAGCCCCGATCAGGCGCTTGGCGTTGGTGAACAGCGTCTGCAGCGCCTGTCGCGTCGCGGCCCTGAGCTGCTCCACCTCGCTCGGCCCGTGCTCGCCGCCCGCGAACCAGGCCCGCAGTGCCGCCCAGTCGTCCAGGTTCCGGCCCCGGCTCCGCTCGATCCGGCCGCGGGTCGGGTCGGCCTCCTCGAGTGCCCGCAGCCAGCTCGCGCCCTGCTCCAGCAGCGCGAGGAGGCGGGGCAGACGGGGCCAGAGCCGGTCGAGGCTCGCCTGGATCCGCGGCGTGTAGCGGGCGACCTCGTCGAGCAGCGACTCGACGTAGTCGAGCAGCAGGTTCTTGAAGCCCGCATACTCGGCCCCGTCGAGGTCGTAGCGCGACAGCACCTGGCCCACGTAGGCGTAGAAGTCACGGATCGAGTTGGCGAAGTCCTCGAACTGCAGGAACAGCGTGGTCACCGTCTCCTGCGCCTCGTCGACGGTGAGGTCCCCTTCCACCACCCTGGCGGCCAGACCGCCGAGCTCACGGGTGAGCACGGCAAGCAGCTCCCGGCTGACCTCGCGGGCGCCTTCGGCGGCCGACAGGACCTCGTCGACCTGGCGCTGGACCCGCCGGCCGAGCTTGGACACCTGGTAGCGGGAGCGGGCGCGGTGGTACTCGGCGATGCTGCCGACCCTGATGGTGTGCGAGCTAGGCAGCAGGTTCCCCTTGCCCTCCAGGTAGTCGAGCTTCTCCGCGGCGACGTCGAGGGTGACCTCGATGCGCTTCTCGGCCAGGCGCTCCGCCACCTCCTTGGCCGACAGGTCGGCCAGCAGCGACGCGCAGAACAGCCGCATGATCTCCACGTACAGCCCGCAGTCCTGGGTCGTGAGGTAGTGGTACGCGCGCAGGCGGTCATGATCCTCGTCCCCGGCGAGCGGGCTGGTCGTCTGCGACTGGCCCTGCTCTGGGTCCGAGGTCCCCTGAGGCTCCATCCACCCTCCAAGAAGCCGCCGAAGCTCCATCTCCGGCGTCTGGCTGAACGCCAAGCTTAGCCGCGCGCCGCGACAGCGACCGAATCCGCAGAAGCAGGCAACCCCGCTGCTCAGTACGCCTTGGCCAGGAGGACGGCGCTGGTGGCCGGAGCGCCGTCGACCAGGCAGGTCGGGGCGGGCGGGTCCTCGGCGACGATGGCCCGGATCGAGGCGCCCGTGCCCTCCCCGAGTGCCTCCTCGCACTCGTCCTTGCCGCACCAGGCAGCCAGGTAGAAGCCGCCGTCGACGACCCGGCGCCGGAAGTCGGCCAGGTCGGTCACCGGCCAGGTGTGCCCGGTGCGGAACGCCAGCGACTCGGCGTGCAGGCTGCGCTGCAGCTCGCCGAGCAGGTCGCGGGCGGCCCTCGGGGCGCTGTCGATGGCCACCGAGGACTTGGTCCTGGTGTCCCGGCGCACGAGGGTGGCCTGGCCGGCCGCGAGCTCGCGGGGGCCCAGCTCGATGCGGACCGGGACGCCCTTGAGCTCCCAGTCGACCGAGCGGCGGCCGAAGGAGAGGTGGAAGCGGGTGTCGACGTGGGTGCGCACCCCGTCGGCGGCCAGCTCGGCCGCCAGCTTCTCCACCGCCTGGGCGACCTCGCCCTCGGTCAGCGGGACGAGCACGACCTGGTGGGGCGCGATGGCCGGCGGCAGGCGCAGGCCGTGGTCGTCGCCGTGGGCCATGATGACCGCGCCGAGCATGCGGGTGGACGAGCCCCACGAGGTGGTGGCGACGTACTCGCGCCGGCCCTCGGCGGACAGGTACTGGATGTCGAAGGACCTGGCGAAGTTGTGGCCGAGGTTGTGGCTGGTGCCCATCTGCAGCGCCTTGCCGTCGCGCATCAGGCCCTCGAGGGTGTAGGTGCGGTCGGCGCCCGCAAACCGTTCCCTGGGCGACTTCTCCCCCACCGCCACGGCGACGGCCAGGGTGTCCTCCATGAACGAGCGGTACACCTCGAGCATCTGCAAGGTCTCGGCCTGCGCCTCCTCGTAGGTGGCGTGCGCGGTGTGCCCCTCCTGCCAGAGGAACTCGGTGGTGCGCAGGAGGATGCGGGGGCGGAGCTCCCAGCGGACCACGTTGGCCCACTGGTTGATGAGCAGCGGCAGGTCGCGGTGGGACTGGATCCACTTGGCGAACAGGTGGTTGATGACCGTCTCGGAGGTGGGCCGGACCACGAGCGGCTCGGCGAGCTGCTCGCCGCCTCCGTGGGTCACCACGGCCAGCTCGGGCTTGAACCCCTCGACGTGCTCCTTCTCCTTTTCGAGGAAGCTCATCGGGATGAACAGCGGGAAGTAGGCGTTCTGCACGCCGGTGGCCTTGATCCGGCGGTCCATGTCGGCCTGCATCAGCTCCCAGATCCCGTACCCCCACGGTCGGATGACCATGGTCCCCCGCACCGGGCCCGTCTCGGCCAGCTCGGCCCGAGCCACGACGTCCTGGTACCACTGGGGGAAGTCCTCCCCCTGGGGGGTGAGCACGGCCTGCTTGGCCACTGGCGTCCCGCCTCCTCACGATCCTGCCCGACAACTCAAGAAGGCAGCGTACCCAGGGTCGGCAAGCCGGGCAAAGCGCGTTTCGCGAAGCTGCCGCACCCCTCGACCCGAGGGCCGCCGGGCAGTACCTGAGCACCTGCTCAGAAGTCCTGTCCGTAACTTGGGCGGGAAGGCCCTGGTTCGCTGGCCCCGGCTACGGGCAGGACTTCTGGTGGCCTGCCTAGAACAGCGCGTTGGTGAGCGAGCGCCGGTACCGGACGGTCAGCGGGTCGTCGTCGCCGAGCATGCGGAACACGTCGAGCATCAGCTCCCGGGCCTGGTCCTGGCGGTCGCCGCCCTCGCGGACGGCGGCCAGGAGGTCGGCCAGGGCCTTCTCGGGTACGCCGTCGCCCGCCATCCGGGCCGCGGCGGCGAACGGCGACGCCTCGTCGGACCCCTCGCGGGCCAGGCGGGCCCGGGCCAGCACCTCGGCCGCCACGAGCGCGTGCTCGACCGGGGCCAGCAGCTCGAGGGCCTCGGCCACGTCCCCGCGGTCGAGGGCCAGGGTGGCCAGGCCAACCCGGGCGGGCACGTTGTCGGGGTCGGCGGCCAGCGCCTCCCGGTACCGCTCGGCGGCCTGCTCGGGGGCGAGCACGGCCGCCTCGGCGGCGGCCCGGTCGGCCGGGCTGGGCAACAGCGCGTCGATGAAGCGCTCGACCACCGCGGCAGGCTGGGCGCCGACGAACTCGTCGACCAGCTGGCCGTCGACGAACGCCTTCACGGCGGGGATGCCCTGCACGCCGAAGGCCATGGCGAGCCGCTGGGCCTGGTCCACGTCCACCCGGGCGAGCACCACCTCGCCGTCGCGGGCGGCAACGGCCCGCTCGAGGACCGGGCCGAGGCTGCGGCACGGAGCGCACCATGCCGCCCAGAAGTCGACCACCACCGGGACCTCGAACGAGCGGCGCAGGACCTCGTCCTCGAAGTCGTCCTCGGCGACGTCGATCACGTACGGACTGGGGCTTGGTTCTACGGTCATGCTCTGTAGGTACGCCCCTGGGCCGCTGTCGCGCAACCCGCGGTCAGCCCTGGGGCGGGGTGACGCCCTCGATCTGGTCGGCGTGCTCTTCGAGGTGGGCGACGACGAACTGGTCGACGATGTCCGCCACGGTCATCCGCCCCCTGGTCTGGTGGGTGCCGGACCGGGCCAGGGCCGCCCCGTCCAGCCCGTCGACGAACGCGAGCACGCCGGCGACGCCCTCGTCCATCCGCCCGAGCAGCCGGTACGGGTCCTCCCGGCGGTCCCGCTCGATCGCGGCGACCCGGTCCGGGTCGGTCTTGACCCGACCGAAGGCGACACCGTCCCCGGCGGCCGCCACCACCTCGGCCTCCCGGACCCAGTAGGGCAGCATCTCGACCACGTGGGCGAGGAGCTGGCCGGGGTCCCAGCGCTCCCCCGTCTCTGGATCGGGGCTGGTCAGGACGCCGGGCGGCATGGCGGCGACATGCGCGCGGATGCGGCCGGCGGCCGCCTGCAGGCGCGCGGCCCACCGGTCGGGTTCCACGGGGGCGGTCACGGGCCGAGCCTCGGCCGGACGCGCTCAGGGTCGGGGCTGAACGGGGCGGCGGTGGGGGCCACCACCCGGTTGGCCAGCACCCCGAGCCCGTCCACCTCCAGCTCGACCTCGTCGCCGGGCTGCAGGTAGGGGTACTTCTCGCCGCCGTGGACGAGCGCCAGCTCGAGGATGCAGCCGGTGCCGCAGGTGCCCGAGCCGAGCACGTCACCCCGACGCACCGGCGCCGCCTCGGCCGCGTAGGCGAGCATCTCGGCGAAGCTCCACCACAGCCCGTCGAGGCTGGCGCGGGAGTACTCGACCCCGTTGACCCGGGCGGTCATGGCCGCGCCGGGCACGGTGCGCAAGCCCCTGGGCGCGAACTCGGCGGTGGTGACCAGCCACGGTCCGAGGGAGGTGGCGAAGTCCTTGCCCTTGACCGGTCCCATGGAGAGCTGCATCTCGCGGCGCTGCACGTCCCGGGCCGACCAGTCGTTCATCACCATGAAGCCGGCCACCAGCCGGTCGGCGTCGTCCAGGCCGACCTCGCCTGCGACCGCGTCCGCCCCGGCCCCGAGCACGCAGGCGACCTCCAGCTCGTAGTCGAGCTCGGCCGACCGGGGCGGGGCGGCCACCGGGTCGTCCGGGCCGACGATCGCGTGCGGGTTGGAGAAGTAGAAGACCGGCAGCTCGTACCAGTCCGGGTGCATCTCGAGCCCCCGCCTGGCCCGCGCCGTGCGCACGTGCTGCTCGAACGCGTAGAAGTCGCGCACGCTGGGCGGGCTGGTCACGGGCGCCAGCAGCCGGGCGTCGCCCAGCGGGACCGGCTCCCCCACCGGGTCCGGGCGAAGCTCGGGGTCGGCGTTGGCGGCCATGGCGAGGTCGAGCACCGCGTCGAGCCCGGCCCGGCCCTCGCCGCCGGCCACGGGCACGATCGTCTGCCCGTCGAGGTAGCCGACCCTGGCCTCGCCGAGGACGGCGAAGCGGACAATCCTCATCCTGCTCGACTCCTCCTGGGACTGGGGATGCTCATGGGACCGCGGACGGCCGAGGCGGCCGCGCCCCGGCTCGGGGGATCCTACGGCCTCGGCGGCGCGGGCGACGACCGGCTCGGGAGTCGGTGGACGGCGCAGGTCACGGTCATCGTGCCCTTGTCCGGCGTGTCCGCTCAGGCGGTGTGGGGGCCGGGCACGAGCGTGAGGCCCTTCCCCCGCGGCGTTGGGGGGGAGGGTGCCTCTTGGGGATCGAGCCTGGCCAGACCCTCGCTCGCAAGCCCGAACGCTTCGTCAATCAGAGCGGGGAGCGGTTGCGGGCCGCCGCCGAGCACCCACTGGAGCAACGCCTCGCGCAGGACCGTCGCCGCGATCCCGGCCAGCAGCCTGACGCGCAGGTCCCGAACCTTGTCGGCCTGCCAGCGGAGCGCCACCGCCTGGGCGATCGCCTCCTCGAAGAGGGTGTACAGCTCCAGTGCCCGCCCGTACAGCGACAGGGTCATGAGCACGATCCGGCCCCGGGCCAGGACCTGCTCCCGCTCCTCCTCCATGAGCTCGGCCAGCCCAAGGAGCGCCGCTCGGACGGAGGCGAGCACCGGCTCGTCGGTCGGCCGCTGGTCAAGCAGGGTTTCGAGCCGGCTCATGTGCCTCGCGTGGTCGGAGAACAGGATGTCCTCCTTCGAGGCGAAGTAGCGGAAGAACGTGCGCCGCGACACGCCGGCCACGTCGGCGATCTCCTCGACGGTGACGGCGTCGAAGCCGCGCTCGGCGAACAGCCGCAGCGCGGTCGCTTCCAGGGCACGCCGGGTCCGCTGCTTCCTGTGCTCTCCGTTCGGCAACCGGGCCTCGGGCTCCATGCCACAGAACAATAGTCGAAGGGGACACCACCCGCAAAGCCGATGAGTTGGGAGCTCCAAGAGCCGGGGGCGGTGTCTGGGAGGATCCTCAGCCGACGGGCTGCCCGTGACCACGGTGCTCGGCCGGCGCCGGAGGTCAGCCTGCGCGAACGGCGATTCCGGGGTAGTCGAGGACGAGACCAGACTCGTCGTAGACCAGGCGGCACGCGAACTCGAAGGCGGGAGCGGTGTAGTCGTAGCGCTGGCGGGAGTTCTCGTCCGTCATGCGCACGTAGGTCTGCTCCAGCCGTTCGACGGCGAGGTCGAGAGCACGCACGTACGCGGCAGGGGCAGCTGCTCGGCCGCCGACCGGCAGACCCATCCGGTGCACGGGCAGGGCGTTGGTCATGGCGGAAGACTCCAGGTCCACGTCGAGGCAGCCGTCCAGGTGAGGCGCGACCTCGCCGTCGACCAGCCAGTGCCCCGCGCCATCTGCCTCGAGCACGGTCGAACGCGACCCGGAGGCCGACCGCCCGGAGATGCGTGCGCTCCGTGTCGTCCAGGTCGTGGCCAGCCGGATCGCGTAGTCGACGGCCCAGGTCTGGCCGTCCTCGATGGCGGTCGTGCACCCCTCGATGCAGCAGCCGTCGTCGAGGAGGTGGAAGTACACGACCTCGAAGCCTGAGCGGGCGTCCTGGTGCTGCCAGGCTGCGGTTGCGGGCGGAACGACGAAAGGCATGTTGACTACACTACCGAGCTGGCCGGTCAGCTTCTCATATCCCTGCTGGTTGGAACGCGAACACGCCGCCGAGGTAGCCGGCGTAGCGGCCGGTCACGATCCTGGGCTCTGCCTCGACCCTGCTCGCACGTCAGCGCGGTGGCAGCGGTGTCAGCGTGCCGTCGGGGCCGTGGCAGCGTCACGGCGCATCCTCTCCACCTGAAACGGAATCGGCAGGAGGTAGTCGCATCATGACCCTTGCAATCGAGGCCGAAGGGCTGACCAAGCGCTTCGGCGCCACTTGGGCGCTACGCGGCATCGACCTGGAGGCACCCACCGGGAGCATCCTCGGGCTGCTCGGCCCGAACGGCTCCGGCAAGACCACCGCCGTGCGGATCCTCGCGACGCTGCTGCGGCCGGACGCCGGGAAGGCGACCGTCGGCGGCTACGACGTGACCCGCCGGCCCATGGCGGTGCGGACGCTGGTCGGGGTGACCGGCCAGGACGCGACCGTGGACGAGCATCTCACCGGATGGGAGAACCTGGACCTGTTCGGCAACCTGCTGGGGCTGCGCGTGGCGGAGCGGCGCCGCCGTGCCGCAGGGCTGCTGGAGCGGGTGGACCTCACCGAGGCCGCCGACCGGCGCGTGAAGACCTACTCGGGCGGCATGCGCCGCCGCCTGGACCTGGCCGTGAGCCTCATCGGGTACCCGCGGATCCTGTTCCTCGATGAGCCCACCACCGGGCTCGACCCGCGCAGCCGCACGGGCATCTGGGCGGTCATCCGCGAGCTGGTCGCCGAGGGCACTACCGTACTGCTGACCACCCAGTACCTGGAGGAGGCCGCCGGTCGGGGACCGCCGCACCAAGAATCGGCTCAGCGACGGGCAGCGGGCGTGCAACCGCTTGCAGGCGGGGCTGCGCGCGCTGGTGGAGCGGGCGATCGGCCACTTGGCCAATGCCTGGGCGTTGCGCCGCTGGCGGGGGCTGCTGTACCGGGCCCGGGACGTCTACCGGGCCGCCGGCGCGCTGGTCTGCCTGGCCCGGTGGCTGCAGCGGGTGCCGGTCTGAAAGCCCCACCGCGCAGACCCCACGGACGCAACGTGGGTCCAGGCTCCTCGGGAGCCGACCTACCAGCCCAGCAGGCTCAGGTCCACACCCAGGTCGCCAGGATCTGGTCGAGCGCGGCGCGGTCGGCGGTGAAGTCCTGCTGGTAGGCGGTGAAGGTGATGACGTAGGCATTGTCGCCCTTGAAGCAGTTGAGCTGGCGGCTGTGGACGGGCCTGCCATCCTGGGAGTAGGTGAACTCGTAGCCGATGGCCGGGGCGCCGGCGATGCTGCGCTGCTGCACCGGCCCCAGACGGGCCTGCAACTGTGACACCGCCACCTGGCGGCCCGCTGCCGCATAGTCGACCAGGGTCCATCCCCGGTTTCGCTCGAGAATCACGTCGACATGGGTATATGACCCCGACTTGCGGGCCACAAGGTCGGGCTTGAAGCCCGCGTTGCGCGCGGCGGCGGTCCGGTCGCTCCAGCCGATGGGCAGGCTGAGGCGGTACCCCGTGCCACTGAGGATCTGCCCGGCGGTGGTGGCCGGCGCGACCGTGGTGGACGGGATGGAGGTGGCCGTCGGGCTGTCGTCAGCGCCGCAGGACGCGGCGAGGACGGCCAGCAGCGCGGCGCCCGCGACCGCTACGGTGTGGCCGCGCCGGCAGTGCCGCACGGCGGGCAGGCCAGGCGGGTGGTCGGGCTGGCGGGGTGCTCGCGGAGAACGCGTGATCGACATCGCCGTTATCCTTGCCGGCGTGGGAGTGCTGCGCAAATCGGGCCGGGTGATGAGCTGTGCGGGCTTGGCCAGCCCTGGAACCCCGGTCGACAAGCTGGCTACACCGCCGGCGTCCAGCACCGCACCCAGCCCCGACAGCCGCAGGTACTCGTCCTCGTGGCAACTACCCAGCCAGCTGCCGTCACACCACACCGAGCATCACGGACACCCTCAAT